>CACZNF010000092.1 GCA_902782395.1 uncultured Erysipelotrichaceae bacterium
AAGAGGCAAACAATATCTAACCCTTATCTTCACTATTAAAAACACCTTAATCAATTCAGACGAATGGAAAGCGATGCCTGATTTTGAGATTTTATATGAATAACTATGTCTTCTTTAATGAGGCTAATGATTATTAAATAAGTTGATATTATCTACCTTTTTATTGGCTTTAGTTTTAAAATATTCGTGTTATCAAAAATATGAAACATAAATCAATAATTAATACATTACTTCTTACTATTCTATGTGGATGTTCTAACACTATTAGTTCATCTGATAGTCAGCCTTCAGCAAGTTCGAATTACATTAAGCCAGAATCTTTTAAAGTGTATGACGTTTACCTTGATGATGGATATCCTGAAGAACACACTTTTGTTCTTGAAGAATTTG
Source organism: uncultured Erysipelotrichaceae bacterium (assembly GCA_902782395.1). Next base: position 391 of record CACZNF010000092.1, read on the forward strand.
AAGATCAATCTTTCTATGTAAGTAATAAATCAGGCGCCATTATCAATGATACATATGGTACTGTCGTGATTGGCGGTTCAGCCGTCTATGTTTTTGACGCTAATAATGATGGATATCGTGATTTTTGTACTGTTAGAAGTGATGGCAGTGGTGTTATTTATTGGTATGTTTCTATTTATGATTTACACAATAATAAAGAAATATATAGACACTGGGAAAGACTGCGCTTCTCATATTTTTTAAATCTTAAAGATAACGACTTATATGTTAGACAAGTAAAAACTTATTTTGATGATGAAACAATTAATGAAGGAAAACTATCCTTTAGTGAAGATAAAGGTGTCTATATTGATTGGAATAAGAACTACGACATTGCTGATTTTGATGTAAAAATCACTCTCGCTAATCCAGAACATACACCAGTAACTATTAAAAAACAAAAAGATGGATATCACGTTAACGTTGATGATTATTCATTGTATTTGTTTGAAATTGATATTCATTCTAACGTTGACTATGGTGATGAAAATATTCCAGTTTCTTTTGCGATGTCGGGGGATAGATTTTCTGTTAATTCCGCGACTAAATTAGATAAAACACAAAGGTATAGCTTTTCCTTTTCTGATAATCAAGACAATAATTACATCACGCATATTACTGTTTCAAATATCACCAAAACATTTATTTTTAATAAAGAAAAAAGAACTTCCTACCTTAACTTAGGAGATATTGTTCCTTGGTCAAAAGATGTGAACTTAAGCAACTTAAACATGCTTAAGATTCAAACTGAACTAACTTTATACGCAATGCCTTCTCATGGCCGTAGTATTAATGTGTATCGCAATCAAAAAGAATTATCTCAAGCATTAGATTATTTCAATACATGGGTCTTTGAAGTATCGCCTGAAGACTTTGGCTTTTCAACCAAAAGCATCCAAGTTTTCGAAGATTATTACTTCTACACTAATAAACAAGTATATTCTTATAAAATCAATTCCCAATTTGTCCAAGTAAATGATAAGTGGTATAGATTAAGATCTAGTTTTATTTTGGAATATACAGAAGATTACGAAAAGTATTATGCTTTCCCATCAAACACTATGAATGCCGTTATTTATGATACTTCTAATGATTCACAAACGGACAAAACAATTAATTATCTCAGTGATTTAATCTTTACTGAGGGATCTTTAGATAAGAATTTGACACCAAAAGCAAAGTATTATTTTGTGATCGGTGATTATAAATACTATATTGTCTCTTCTAAAATATTCTTCGAAGTCACTAGCAATAGTGGTCATTTATATACAATCACTAGCGATAAAGATTTTTCAGATTTGTTCTAGAGACTCATTCTTTTTTATTATTACTTAAGTAAATGAATTATAAAAACCATACATAGTTTTTCTTTTGTGGTTAAAATATATCTATAAGGAATTAATATGGATAAATATGATTTCCTTCTTGAAGGAAGATTAAGAGAATTAGATAAAGATCTTCATGCCAGGTTTACTGATACAGTTTTCGCTATGGAAAGGATTCTTTCTAACTACAAACTCATCTTCCCTGATTTTACTGACCATAGTGAACTCCATTCCCTCAATGTTATTGAATTTTGTAATAAATTAATTGGCCCACAAATAAAAGAATTAAACGCTGATGAAATATACGCTATTTTGATGGGCTGTTATTTTCATGATACTGGTATGGGTATCAGTGAAAAAGACTATGATGAATTCACTAAACAAATTGATTTCAAAGATTATTTTGAAACACATGATAAAAATAATCGTCCAGAAATCATCCGTTCTTTCCATAATGAGTATTCAGGCTTATTTATTAGAAAATACGCTAGATTCTTTGAATTCCCTTCTAAAGAACATATGTTTGCGGTTATTCAAATCTCCAGAGGTCACCGTAAGACCGATTTAGAAGATGAAAATGAATATCCAAAAGCTTTAAAGTTACCTAATGGTAACACTATCTGCTTACCATATTTATCCGCTTTAGTAAGATTAGCTGATGAAATCGATGTTACCGCTCAAAGAAACTTACCATCTACTTACGATATTAACAAAATCACTAAAGAAGTTGATTTAATAGAATTTTTAAAACACGAGGCAATTAGAGATTTAGAAGTTAAAGAAAAAGAATTCATTTTAAAGGTCCACACTGATGACGAAAAACTCTTTGAAAAAATCAAAATAGTGGCCTCTAAGATGCAACAAACTCTTGAATATTGTCGAAGAGCGGTAAATGGAGTAACCCATCACACAATTACCCAAGAAAAAGTAGTGATTGAAAGAATTTAATATAAAAACTAAGACATTAAAATATTGACAAATCCTATAAAAAATAGAGATAATCAGTTATACATATCAAACCGATGAAGTGGAATAGTACCTTTCAAAAGTAATTTATAGAGAGTTCTGGGTTGGTGTAACAGAATAATTGCTTGAAAGCGAATGGACCAATGAGGGCGACTAATACTCGACGGCATCACTCCGTAACCATGTGATAGTGTATGTTAGTACACGAAACCCATTAAGGTGGCATAGTAAAAGATTTTTAAGCTTTTATCCTTTTGGGAAAAAGCTTTTTTGTTTAATAGGAGACTTAAATGACTAATTTCTTAAAGATGACATTACGATGGTGAAGACATAGGGACTTATGTCTATTTACTCGTGTTTATTTTTAAGAAAGAAGGATTTATAAAATGAAAAAACTATTTAAAACATTATTTATGTCCGCTGCCTTATTAGCGGGCTCACTCTCATTTACAGGATGTCACTCAAACAAGAAAACGATTGGTATCATCAAATTTGGTACACACCAATCATTAAATGACTGCTATAAAGGTATGGTTGTCGGTTTATCAAATATCCTTGGTGAAGAATTCAATAACTATACCATCGACCATCAAAATAGTAATTTCGATGCCGCTAGTAGTGCAGCACAAGCCAACACATTTGTTAGTAAACACGCTAGTATCATCGGTGCTATTGCTACACCAAGCGCGATGGCGGCTGCCAGTGCGGCTAAAGGCACAATTCCAGTCGTCTACTGCGCTGTTAGCGATCCGGTTTCTGCGGGTTTAACAACGATGGAAAACGTCACAGGTTCTAGTGACTTATTGGATTTTGACGGGCAATTAAACTTAATCAAAACATTTGTGCCAGATGTCAGCAAAATTGGCGTTCTTTACACTCTTAGCGAAGCTAATTCTATTAGCCAAATCGAAACATTAAAAACTAAAGCCCAAGCTTTAAATATTGAAATTGTCACTCAAGCTATTACTAACGCTAGTGAGATTCCTACAGCTACAGACACGCTTCTTACTAAGAACGTTGATTGTTTAACAAACCTAACCGATAACACAGTGGTGGGTGCTTTAGACATCATCTTAGCCAACAGTGGTGGGTGCTTTAGACATCATCTTAGCGAAAACAAACGCTAAAAAGATTCCTGTCTTTGGCAGTGAAATCGATCAAGTCAAAGCCGGTTGTTTAGCTAGTGCCTCTTTAGACTATGTTGCCTTAGGCCAAAAAACTGGTGAGATCATGGGCAAAATTTTAAAAGGCGAAGCTAAAGCAAACAATGATATCGCTATTAAAATCGAAGATAGCTTTAACTGTTATTCATTAAAAGTTGCTACTGATTTAGGCATCAACTTACCAGATGTCAAAGATATGCAAAATGTGGATAAATAAACTATGTTTCCAGATGTTTTATTTAACATTATTCAACAAGGCTTATGCTACGATATTGAACTTTCCTGATTTAACAGTGGATAGTTCCTTTCCTTTAGGCGGTGTTGTTTGCATTGGCTTAATACAAGTTGGCTGCCCATTTATTATTGCCATTATTGTGGCCTTTATTGCCGGGGCTGCTGCTGGCTTTATTACTGGCTTCTTACACGTGAAGTTTAAGATTACGCCTTTATTATCTGGCATCATTACCATGACCGCTTTATTATCGATTAACTTAGCGGTTTCTAATGGTAAAGTCTTAATCCCATATGGCGATAATGTCACATTATTTAATAATGGATTTACCAAACTGTTTGGTAATGACATCTCCATGATGGCGTTAGCTAATATCATCATCTTATTAGTTATTGTTATTTTAATTAAAGTCATGATGGATTTATTCTTTAAGACCAAAAGAGGCTTTATGCTTAGATCCGTTGGTGATAACGAACAGATGTGTATTGCCTTAGGCTGTAATAGTGGATTTTATAAAATATTTGGCTTATGCCTCGCCAATGGATTTGTGGCTTTAGCAGGCGCTATTTATAGCCAATATATGAACTACTATGACAATACTTCTGGTACAGGCATGGTGGTTATCGCTTTAGCCAGTGTCATTATTGGTACAGCGATAT
>CACZNF010000093.1 GCA_902782395.1 uncultured Erysipelotrichaceae bacterium
TGTTTTAGGGAATGGATAGATTTGATCAGGAATAGAAATAGACCTTAATAAGTATTTAGCTTGTAATATACCTAGAGGTATCGCAAAGACCATCGCCACGATAAATTGAATGATGCTAGTAAATAAGTTCGCTAATGAGATAGAACGTCTTTGATAACCTAATGTTCTCATTGTCGCAAATGTACGTTTCTGTTCTTTTAAGTTTGTTTGCATCATATTAAAGACAATCATAAAGCCCACGATAATGGCCATCGCCGTTAATAAACGCGAAGATATTTCGAATGCCGCGAGACGGTCATTAAATTCTCCATGAATCACATTAGTGAATGATATATAAGTGATATGCTCTGCATCTTTATATTTATTAAAGAAAGCATCTTGATCTTTAACTTTCGCTAATAAAGAACCACGTGAATATTCTGGTTCATAACTATCAAAGCTTGTATAACTTACCTGATATAACCATTCATTAGATATCGCGACTACCTTAAGTGGTACTTCATTCGCGTTAATAATGTCACCAACTTTCGCGTCCAATAAATAAGCGTGATAAGTGGATAAAACAATACCTTCTTTAGGGACATCAATCGTGCGATCATAATCATCCACAACTTTGATTAAATCCTGATTATCCTTTAAACCTGTAGGGAGATTATCAAAATAGACTTGGACATCATAATTAATCCTTGTTTCAAATAGTTGATTCATCATCGCTACTTTACTTTCGCCTATTGATAAAGCGATAAAGATTAACATGCCACTCGCTAATAAGCAGATACCAGAAAGAATATAACGGGATAAGTTTCTTAATGATTGTGAGATTGATACTTTTAAAGTAATAGGGGCTTTCTTAAATACTGTTCTAGTAAGAAGTGGTGTGTTGTTGTTTGTTGGTGGTAAAGCTTTCATGGCCTCGACTGGTTTAATTCTAGAAATATTAATAGAGGCTAAATAGGCAGTTAAAACAGTCACAAAGACCACAACACCTAATGAGATAAACATCGCTCCTGGTTGGAAGGTAAACGCTAGTGGGAATAACTTAAGCGCTCCTCCATAGGCTCCATTAGCGAGCACAGTAAACACTGAACCAATACCCACACCAATAATCCAGGCTAATAGACCCACAACAAAGCCAATAGATAAGAAAATAAGCGATATGGAACGTGTTTTTTCGCCTAATGCACGCATAACACCAATATCTTTACGGCACTGTTTAACAATTTGGAATAAGAATAAAGCGGTGACAATTAAGACCACCACAAAGAAGACAGCGGGGGCTAATAAGGTAATAAGATTAAGCGCTTTTATCGCATCGTTAAAATAAGTGATTTGTTCAGCATCTTCATAAGTTGTAGCGAACGCCATATTACTACGCAACTTCTTAATGTCTTCTTCTTTAAGCTCCAAACCTTGTTTTTCTTTAAGGTAGCTTTTTAATTTATCGATGGTTTGATCTAGTGTTAGTTTCTTACCATCTTCAAAGAAGACTAGAAATTCATTAAATGTCTTTTTAGATGAATGACTAACGATTTCTTCTTTAGGGATATAAACATAAGCAAAGTCACGAGAAGAAGAGATGGAATATGGATCCGCTTTAACGATAGACGATTCAACGGAAACAATAGTGGCGTCAATCTTATATTCATTAAAAGTGCCATCAGGCATCTTTGCTTTAAAGGTATCGCCCACTTTAAAGCCATTAGATTTAGCAAAGTAATATTCCATACGAATACCTTTGCCTTCTTCGACCTTACCATCTACGACATGTTGTTTTAATAAACTATCTTTATCAATACCAATTAATCTACAAGAGTATGAGGTGTTATTAGCGGTAAATGTCGTAGTGTAGGTAGTACGGTATTCAATTTCCTTAATACCCATATACTCATTAAAGTCATCAGGTAAATAAGATAAATATTTATCTTCCACACCATCGATTGTTTGAGCGTATAAATCTGGATAGCCACATTCATCTTTAAGTTGATAAATGCTATTTTTCACATTATGGAAGGCATTTCTTAAACCAATTAAAATGCCACAGCCAAAAGCGCCCACTAAGACGACACTTAATAGCATTAACCAAAAGCGTTTAAGATATGGTAATAATAAACTCTTAGTTAGTTTCATATTACTTACCAAACGATATCTTTAGCATCCACTGGATGTTCATTAACTACTTCTTTTTCGATTTTGCCATCTCTTAGAGTGATGATTCTATTAGCCATACTCGCTATAGGCGTGGTGTGAGTAACTATCACCATAGTTTGACCTTGGTTTCTCACAATATCTTGTAATAACTCAAGTATCTTACGACCAGTCTTATCATCTAAAGCACCAGTTGGTTCATCGCATAAAATGATTTCCGCGTTTTTCACTAACGCTCTTGCGATAGACACTCTTTGTTGTTCACCGCCACTCATTTGGCTAGGGTATTGTTTCATCTTTTGTTCCCCTAACCCAACGAGCTCTAATGTCTTTTCACTTAAGTGCTCATTATCTTTTTTAGGTAATGACATACGGACATTTTCTAACGCTGTTAAATCTGGTAATAAGTTATAAAACTGAAAAATGAAACCAATCTTTTCTTTACGATAGTTTGTTAAATCTCTGTCTTTATATGAAGTAATATCAGTGCCGTTTAATAAGACCTTACCATCAGTAGGACTATCCATCCCTCCGATAATATTCAAAAGAGTGGATTTACCACATCCAGAGTTACCTAATAAAACAAGCATCTCTCCTTTATAGACATCAAAAGAGACATCATCTAAAGCTTTAACTAGTGAGTCTCCCTTACCATAGTATTTTTTAAGATTTCTAATCTCTAATAATTTCTCTGCCATATAAATCTCCCTCTTTAGATAGCAAAAAACATTAATAAAGTACTCTGATTGGTCTAGATAATGTTTTGTGTTCACTAATATGATAAAGCATATTTAAAAAATTTTACACATTGTTGGGTTATAGGCAGGCACCTATTCTAATGAAAGAGTTATCGTTGATGAACACGAATATGATTCAGACTACTATGCAATTACTTCTAGGCTGTTATAATAATAACCGCGAGAAAGTGATTATTAATTATGGCATTAAAAGACAAATGGAAATTAACTGGTAAAAATACAGGAAGAGCGTTCGCTAATTTTGGTAAAGCTTTAGGTAAAACCATGAAGACGGTATTTACTGATGATGAAAATATGATTGAAGCAAACGGTCATACTGAAGTCAGTAATGCTTGGCGAGAAATGGGTAAATCATTCGGTGAGGCTGGTAAGTCATTTGGCCAAGCGATGGCGGGTACCGCGGATAAAGTGGTAAACGAAGAAGAAAATAATAATTCAAACAAAGACTAGGGTATACCTAGTTTTTTTGTTTATATACGTGTATACATGTGGCACATTTGTGACAAACCTTGTGATAGGTTGATTGAGCAAGGGAGTTTTTAGATATATGAAAGGTAAAATATTATTATTGTTAGCGGCCTCATTCCTAGTGGTCTCTTGTAGTAACAAACCATCTAGTAGTGAGCCTATAAAACCATCTAGTAGTGACACTAGTGAACAATCAGAACCTACAAGTTCCACGCCAAGTAGTGAACCTAGTAGAGAATCTTCTTCAAGTAGTGAATCTAAACAGTCTTCTGTTCCTTCTTCATCTTCTTCAAGTAGCCAATCTTCACAAAGCAGTGATCCAGGCGTCGATGAAGATGTTTATGAAATGCAGTTTGATTCCATCCTCCTTAAGGATAAGGAAGATAAAAACATTCACATCAGCTATAAAGTCCCAAGAGAATATTTATCATTTGCCCATCCATCCACTGAATTTAAAAAAGAACTCGCTATTGAAGCGATGTCCTTTGTTGTCGCGGCACCTGATAAAGATGTCTTAAACGGATTATATCAATATCATAGTTTTGATGATATTTTCTATTCTGAAGATTATGAACAAGAAGAAGATAAAGACACAGTCTTATTCTCTTTAGCCCATAAGAAGATTGGTAATGATGACTTAGTGGCCTTAACCATGTCTGGCTATAAGTATTCTCATCAATGGGAAAATAACTTAACCATTGGTAAAACTTGTAACCATGTTGGCTTTGCATCAGGTGCACAAAAAGTCTTACCAACCTTAATACAATATTTAGCAAAATATAACGAACCAAAAGTCTTTGTTAATGGTTATTCAAGAACTGCGGCTATC
>CACZNF010000094.1 GCA_902782395.1 uncultured Erysipelotrichaceae bacterium
CAATGAAATGATTAACATCAACGGTCAAGATATCACCGATGATGAAATGGTTAGTATCATAGATGAATTCTCAAAACAAATCGACAAATACTCTTTATCACCATTTGAAATTCAAACATTTATCGCTCTTACATACTTCCAAAGAAATAAGTGTGATATCGCTATTATTGAATGTGGTATGGGCGGTGAAATAGACGCCACAAATATCTTCACACCAATTGCCTCTGTGATTACATCTATCAGTCTAGAACACACAGCTTTTTTAGGCCGTTCTCTTTGTGAAATTGCTTATCAAAAAGCGGGCATTATTAAACAAGAAGTTCCAGTCATTACTGGTATCTTAGATGAAGAAGCAATCAACACAATCGTGGAAGTTGCTAAAGAAAATAATTCCCAATTGTCAGTGGCAGTGGACCCAGCAAAAGTAGTGTATGAAAATAAAGGCTTTAGTTTTGCTTATGGTACATTGGCGGATCTCCGTATTAATTCCGCAGCCACATACTCACTTAAAGATGCTTGTATCGCTTTAGAAGTCATCAATAAACTAAACGAACAATTCCCAGTTAGCGAGCAATCAATTAAGTCTGGCTTAGCTAATACCTATATGCCAGTAAGAATGGAAATTCTCAATGAAAAACCATTATTAATCGTTGATGGTTCACATAATCCAGAAGGAATCAATAATCTTGTAAAATCTCTGCAAAACGTGGCTGAAAATCGTGAAATTCACGTATTATTTGCCTGCTTTAGAGATAAAAACATTGAAAGAATGATTGCCTATTTAGGTGAATATAGTAAAGACATCGTTTTAACTACTTTCCCACATGAAAGGGCTAGAACAGAAGAAGAATATTTCCTTTACATGGAAGACCATTCATTTAAAGAAAACGCTATTGAAGCACTCAATGAAATGATGACTGCTTATCCAGATGACTGCATCTTAGTTACTGGCTCATTAGCGTTTGCTGCTTACATCAAACAAAATATTAAATAGAGGTTAATATGAAATTTAGATTTATCAAGACCAACATCCCCGTTATTCAAAAGATTTGTTTAACCGGTTTATTCATTGCTTTGTCAATGATTTTACAGAAAGTTATCGCGGTGAATTACATTGCCGCTTTCCCTTTTGTTCGCCTATCTTTTGGTGGACCAGCTTTAATCATATTTGCCTCTATCTTACTTGGACCAATTTATGGCGCTCTTGTGGGCATGGGCAGTGACGTTCTCGGATATGTAGCGTTCGATATTAAAGCGTATCCGTTGTACCCACAGATTACAGCAATTTACACACTTTTAGGTTTTGTAGCCTACTTTGTTTTCTCTTTTGTGAATTCAATTAAAAACCGCAAACTCATTTTAGGAATTGAGATTGTTTCTCTCGCCGCTATTTGGTTAGCAGCTATTTGGTTAGCGGTATCTTTATTCATCATCCTCAATAATCAAATCACAGTGATGTCCACAACACATGCTGTTACTACTCCTATTAAAGTACTCGTACCAGTTATTTCTGGTCTGATATTTGCAGGACTCATCGTTTTCTCCATACTCTACAAAGGAAGAGATGAACAGCCAGTCTTCTCTCCTCTACATATTTGTTTTGCGTCATTTATTTGTGATTTCTTCGTCATTGTTTTGTTTGGTTCTTTGATGAAAGCTTTATCATTTGGTACCGCAACATTCGTGGCGATTCTTTTATGCCAAGCGCTAGTGATGTTCTTTAACGTCATGCTTGATACGATGTTCATTTCTATTTTCCAAAAATATACGAAAAAGTACTTTGTGAGGTTTTAGTCATGTTGATTGAAGAAAAAGAACCTAAATTAGAACCAACTGAATCATTTGATGTTGATCCAAAAAAGGAAACAATTCACTTCCCTTGGGCGATAGCAATCATCATGGGTGTTTTGATGGCGCTCATCATTGCGTGCTTTGTTGTCATCATGATTTTGGAGCACTAAAATAGTGACGATTTTGTAAATTTTGGGTGTAAAGAGATATAAATTTCTTTACAAAAAAATGTAGGAGTGATAAGTTATTAAAAGTTAATTGTGATAGGGGGGTTCGAGATGAGAGAAAAAGTTCTTTTGATTTGCGAAGAGTGCCTCTCCCGAAACTATACAACCACAATTAAAAAGGAAGGTGCCAAAAACCTTCAAATCAAAAAGTTCTGTAAGCGTTGTAATAAGATGACGCTTCATAAGATTAGCAAATAAGGAGGTCTTCTTCATGGGTGTGAAAAAATTTACACAAGATGTTATTAAAGAAGGCAAACGTGTTCGTTGGCCTAAGAGAGATGTTTTAGTGCCATCAATTATTGTCGTTGTTATCATCGCTGCTATTACTGGTTTACTTTTAATGGGCGAAGATGCTTTAGGCAAAGGTTTAATCGATGTGCTTAAGAGCACATTCAATAAATAGGAGGTTCTACTATGGCAGATGAAGTTAAATTTACAGATAGTACAACTGATTTAAGTGAAGGCGATAGCAATGCTACTTTAGGTGAAAAAGCTTGGTACGTTGTTAACACATATTCCACACACGAAAACAAAGTTAAAGAAAATCTCAAACGCCGTGTTGAATCCATGGGCTTAGGAGATTTAATCTTCCGTATCATTGTCGCGGAACAAGAAGTGCCAGTCATGAAAGACGGCATGCCAACCGATAAGACAAGAAAGAAAAACTTATATCCAGGTTATGTCTTCGTTGAAATGATTATGACAGACTATGCTTGGTATGTTGTTCGTAATACTCCAGGTGTTACCGGCTTCGTCGGTTCCTCTGGTAAAGGTACAAAACCATTCCCAGTTCCACGCGAACAAATCGAACCAGTTCTTAAGAGAATGGGTGAAATCGATGCCGATATGTTTGACCGTTACAGCGTTGATGACTACGTTAAAGTTATCCATGGTCCATTAGAAGGCACCGAAGGTCGTATCCTCTCCATCAATAGAGATACCAAAGTTGTTGAACTCGAAACAATCTTCTTTGGTAGATCCACAAGAGTGGAAGTCGACTTCTCTGAAATTGATAAAATCTAGTTGTTAATAACAAGCAACAACTCAAACCAGTTTCTTCGGAGACTGGTTTTATTTTTGTCTAAAGAAAAACCAGCTCACAAACGGAGCTGGTCAATTAACTGTTAATAAATATTAAGCGGATTTCTTTCTCTTTTTCACGCCATTGATATTTTCACGGAAGTTTCTGATGTCTTTAGTGCCACCGACAACGAAGATGGTGTCGTCTGGTAAAAGTGAGTCATTACCACCAGGAACAAATGAACGGCCGTTTCTCATGATAAGAACAACGTTAACACCGTATTTATCTTTAGTGGCTAAGTCTTTTAATTGTTCTGGGACATAAGCACTGTTAACGACGATAGAAACAACGGAAAATTTATCATCAAGTTTATAGAAGTCTTTAAAGTCTTCGTTGCCTAAACGGTTTGCTAAGGCAACACCAGCCGCTCTTTGTGGCATAATGACTTCTGTAGCGCCTAACTTTTTCATAATTGGCACGTAGTAAGCATCATCAACACGAACGATGATGGATTTAACACCTAATTCTCTAAGAATAACAGTGGTTAAGATGCTGGCTTCGATATGAGAACCAAACGCTACGATGGCGGCGTCAACATCCTTAATACCTAATTCTTTCAAAGCTTCTTCATCAGTACTGTTAGCGACAGCGACTGTTGGAAGTAATGAACTAATCTTTTGAACGGCCTCTTCTTCGCTATCGATAGCGATAACGTCCATGCCATTGTCGACTAACTCTTCGACAATAGAAATACCGAATTGACCTAAACCGATAACGGCAAATGATTTTTTAGCCATATAGAGATACCTCCTTTAACCGATTAAAAAATCTTCCTCAACAAAACTATAATGCACACTGGCTTTTTTGTCTAAATTATTTTGAAATAATTGGAAAAATGTCATTGGTCCTAAATGACCTAATAACATTAAGAAACAGAGAACTATCTTTGCTCCAATGGAGAAGAATGGTTCTAATCCTGTATAGAAACCGACATTCCCAAAGAATGAGAAGACGGAGAATAAATACATTGCATATAAATTGTCTTCAAGTTTTGGATCAACACTTTGCCCATTTACTTGAGTAACACCAAAGAAACCAACAGCCACGAAGGCAATGATAATAATGGTCACAACCAAGAAGACTGTGGTCATACTTTTAGCAATAATATTTTCAGAGAATGTACGCTTGAAAGGCGCTAAACGTTTACCGCTAAAGTAAGAAAGAATGGACGTGATAATGATGAAGACTGTGGTGACCTTAATACCACCAGCTGTGGAAAGTGGTGAGCCACCAATGAACATCATCACTGCACAAATCATTCTGCCTGGTAAAGATAAATCGCTTTGAGAATAAACGCTATATCCGGCAGTACGACAGTTAATAATTTGCATGATTACTTGGAAGATACTCATTGGGTTTTCTGACTTCAATCCATCGGTAAAGAAAAGAAGGAGAGAACCAACAAGAATTGAACCAATAGTGGTGACGAGAATAATCTTTGTAAATGATGACCAACGACGTGGATTTCTATTCTCAAAAACAGTGTCAATTATGACTAAGAAAGAGATACCACCAAGTAATGATAAAATAGCATTGTAAATATTGAAATAGTAGTATAACCAATTCGTGGACTCAATAGCTTGTCCTGTATTAGCGAATAATCCCCCAATTAATGAGTTCGTGGAATTGAATAAGTCAAAGCCGGCGTTGTTAAAAGATGAGATGGAATGGAAAACAGAATACGCTAATGCACGAGGCGTATCATTTGGGAAGAGCTGTAAAAACACAGGTAATCCAAGAGCAAAACCAATAGTTTCACATACCGCTGTGATAATCATTAAGCGTCTCACGAATCTAACGATTTCGCTAAAGTTATTAAAGGCAATAGCTTGGGCGACCATTAAACGATCTTTGAATTGTAACTTTCTTCTAAAAATAGAGAATAAGAAGGTTAAAATGGTAACGATACCAAGACCACCTAATTGCACTAAATCTAAGAC
>CACZNF010000095.1 GCA_902782395.1 uncultured Erysipelotrichaceae bacterium
CCAGAAGCTGATCCAGAAGAAAACTTCCGCAGCATGAAAGCCGCTCTTAAGAACGTCAAATCTGGTGAAGTGACATTCGCTATTAGAGATACAGAAATCGGTGGCGTTAAAGTCAAAAAGAATGATTTCATCGGTATTTTTGAAAAAGATATCGTTGTCGATAACCCAGACAAGATTGAAACATTAATGACCTTACTTGAAAAGATGGTGGATGATGAATCAAGCATTATCACAATCTTAGTGGGTGAAGATGTTAATGAAGAAGAAATGAACAAAATCACTGAAATGATCGGTGAAAAATTCTCTGATCTTGACCTCGACATTAGACAAGGCAATCAACCAGTTTATTCCTTCTTAATCGGTATTGAATAATACATTTATAAGGTAGATAAAGACCACAAAAAGTGGTCTTTTCTTTATGTTTTTCCTCTTTATTACTAAAAGTAATCGTGTCATAATAAAAACGATAAAAGAGAGGAAACAATTATGAAAAATAATGTTAAAGCTTTTGCGGTGTCTTTAGTGGCCCTTGTTTCTTTATGTGCTTGCTCACAAACAAAGTACGCTGATGAAACTGATGAAGCGATTATTAATCAATTAGAGGTCGTCAATCGTGAAGATGGCGTTTATGGAAACATTTATCTTCCAACTGAAATTGAAGGGGCAACAGTGGTTTGGAAAAGCGCTGATAAGAAAGTTATCAATACAATCGGTGATGAACAAAAAGCTCCTGGCATCGTCCATAGACAAGCAGAAGATAAAACTGTTAAATTAACCGCGATTATTGATAAGGATGGCACTAAGACACAATACGAACAAGATGTCTTAGTTAAAGCCGCTCCTCAAGAGATTAAAGACGAAGACTATAAAGCTTATTTATTTGGTCACTTCGTTGGTGAAGGACATGGTAAAACCGTCAGCGGTAAAAAAGTTGCGGTCGGTGAACAAATGTATTTTGCTTTAGCAGATGTTGGTCAAGGTTTAAAATTCAAAGACATGAATGGCTCAAAGATGCCAGTTCAAAATCAATCAAAAACCATCGATAATCTGAAACCAGTTTTAGAAAGTCATATTGGTGAAAGAGGTGTGAGAGACCCATATATTTGCCGTTCACCTGAAGGCGATACATTCTATTTAATTGCTACTGACCTCAGTATTTATACTAGAGGTGGTTGGGGTATGGATAACGCTGGCGCTGCCACTAAAACAGGTAGTCACTCCATTATTATTTGGGAATCGCACGATTTAGTTAATTGGTCAGAAGAAAGATTAATCGAAGTTGCTGCTCCTAATGCTGGTATGGCTTGGGCTCCTGAAATGATATATTGTGAAGAAACTGGTGAATACTTAATCTTCTTCTCTTCCACAATCTTAGATGACGTTTCTAAAGGCAAAAACGCAAAGATTTTAGAAAGAGACTGTGTTTATTACACAACCACAAGAGACTTCCATCACTTTGGTGAAACCAAAAAGTTCATTCCTAACGTTAAATACCCAGATGGTTATACAAACAAGGAAGAAACAGACCAATACGCGATTAACAACGATTATCGTAAAGTTATCGATGGTTCTGTCATGAAGATTGGTGATTGGTACTACAGTGCCTGTAAAGACGGTGGTAACAATGAAAACCATGGTGGTATCAGAATTCAAAAAACACAAAACTTATATGATGCCGAATGGGAATTCGTCCAAAACTTAGCAGATGTTGGTTTTAAAGCCGAAGGCAAAAATGCTGACAATAAGTGCTTAGAAGGACCTGAATGGTTCTATTTAAACCAAGCGGACAGAACCGATCCAAACGTTCCTGAAATTGGCTTAATGGCAGACTTCTATGCCAATACAAGTATTGGTTATATCCCATGGGCCACCACAAACGTTGAAGATATCAACAATGCCGATAGTAGTTGGAGACAATTAAAAAAGAATACTGATTTCAGTTGGGATGCTCAAACCAAACGTCATGGTACAATCCTCAGAATCACTGAAGAAGAAGCCAATAGACTTAAAGAAGCATATCCAATTGCTTAATTATTAAAACAAATGATTAGAGGCTCTAAAAAGCCTCTTTTCTTTATATTTATAATTATTCATAATTAAATCATGGAAAAGCTTACCAAATCACCAAGACTTAACTACCTCCTTGGAGGTATGGGTATTTTTAATCAATATGATGTGATTAATCATTTGCCACATCGTTATGATGATTATTCTTATACAGATGAAAAGACCATTACCGATAAACAAAAAGTGGTCCTTTTAGGTAAGGCTATTTCTGTTCCTAAAGTCATTCCTTCTAAAGGGGTCAGCGTGATCACCTTTGATTTCATGTCTCAATCTAGGAAGTATTATAAAGTCGTTTTCTTTAATCAGCAGTACTTAGCAAAGATGATTAAAATCGATGAAGAATACTCCATCATCGGTACCTTCAACATGAAGAGAAACGAAGTGGATGGACAAAAGATTATTAAAGGACAAGTACCACCTGAAGAGAGGTTAAAGCCAGTCTACTCACTTCCACGTGATTTCCAAAACCACTTATTCGCTAATATGGCACTTAGAAGTCTGAAAGAATTAGAAGGTAAAATCTTCTCTTTAGTCCCTTATGATTATTTAAATAAATATCGTTTAGTTAATAAAGAAGTCGCTCTTAACTGGGCACATCATCCAAAAGACTATAAAGAAGTGACTCAAGCCTTACGTCATCTAAAGTATGAAGAAGCTTTACTCTTCTCTTTAAAGAACCAACTAATTAGAGAAAGTAACAAGTCATTATCAAAGATTAGAAAAGAACCAATAGATCTAGATATTTGTGCTCCTTTTATCAATTCTCTTCCATATAAATTAACCGAAGACCAAGAGACTGCCGCTAGAGAAATTATTGAAGATATGAATCAAAGCGGACTCATGTATCGCTTGCTTCAAGGTGATGTTGGCACAGGTAAAACTTTAGTCTGTTTTGTAGCGTTATTCGCTAACTTTTTAAGAGGCGATCAAGGGGCTTTAATGGCCCCAACAGACGCCTTAGCCAGACAACATTACGCTAATGCGGTCAAGTTATTCAAAGACACAAAAGTGAAAGTCGCTTTGCTTTTAGGTTCAACTCCTGCTAGCGAGAAAAAACAAATCAAAGCGGATTTAAAAGAAGGTTATATAGATTTAATCATTGGTACCCACGCTTTATTCACCAAAGATACCGTTTATTCTTCTCTTGGCTTAGTGGTTATTGATGAACAGCACAGATTCGGTGTAAACCAAAGAATTGCTTTAGCGAGTAAGGGTGATCACGCTGACTTACTAATGATGTCCGCTACACCAATCCCTCGTTCCTTAGCGTTAACTCTTTATGGTGATTTAGATATCTCCACTTTATATACATTCCCCGCCACTAAGCGTGATGTTAAAACTATCATCGTTAATACCGAGGATGAAAAGATCTTTAAAGCGGTTGATTATGCATTAAATAACAATAAACAAGTTTATGTTATTGCCCCTTTAATTGACTTCAGTGAAGATGGAAGATTTTCTGTTGAGCAACTATACGCTAGATATGCTTTAAGATATCGCTCTAAGGTGGGGTTATTACACGGCAAAATGAAACAAGAAGAAAAAGAAGAAGTTCTAGAGAAATTCTATAATGGTGAAATAAAGATTCTTGTTTCGACACAAGTTGTTGAAGTTGGCATTGATGTTAAAAACGCTAATACGATGATTATTTATG
>CACZNF010000096.1 GCA_902782395.1 uncultured Erysipelotrichaceae bacterium
TTAAGAATGGGTAACTGCTAAAATATTTAATGAAAATTTGATTTCTAGTGAAAATGATAAACTAATGAGTATGATATTGTTTATAAATAAGGTAGGAAACGATTTTATGATTTACGAAGCAAAAGAGTTCACATTAAAAAACGGCCTTAAAGTCATTATCAAATCACCCGAAGTGAGTGAGTCTTTAAATGTGCTCAATCATGTCGTTAAAGTCGCTAAATCTACACATTATTTATTAAGCGAAGCGGAAGACTACGATATGTATTATCAAAACATAAAGTTAGAAGAAGACTTTATTAGCTCTTTTTATAATAATAAGGATTATATGCTCTGCGTTTATTTAAACGGAGAAATTATTGGCAATTCTGCGTTAAGATTCAATAAACATGTGAAGGATGCTCACCGTGTTAGTGTTGGCATCGCTATTCAAGAAGAATATCAAAATATAGGTATTGGCTCACTTCTTTTTGATATCATGATTGATCTCGCTAAAAAGAGTGAAGGAGTGGAGCAGATTGAATTAGGCGTCATCGCGGCTAATGAAAGAGCGAAACATTTATACACTAAAAAAGGGTTTGTGAAAACTGGTGATATTCCTCATGAATTAAAGTTAAAAGATGGCACTTATCTTGATGGGGAAACAATGGTGCTATTCCTCAATAAATAAAAAGAACAGCCAATAGGCTGTTTTTTATTCTTCAATACTACTTTCCACTTCGTCTTCTTGCGAAAGAATAACAAGGCGACATTTCGTTAAATCGACATGTGCGGAACGAGAGATTAATAAGAATGAGAAACCAATCAAGAAAGCTAAGCCACATCCCGCGGCTAGGGGTGGGAACCACGCTGAATGAGCGTCAACACGTGGTAAAGCAATCGCAAAGGTAATAATTGCGGCCGCCACAAAGACAATGCCTAACACAAGGAAAATGTTTCTAATTCTCGTATAGAAATGAATCTTTCTTTTTGCCCTTTCTACATCAGGAAGAACGGTGTAAGCATCACGTCTTTCTGTCACAAGACCTTCTTTATATTCTTTTTGACGTTCATCTAAAATTGTGTAGAACTGGTTTGGATTTTCTTTAATATTGCCATACTTAGCGTTTGAATAATCTTTAAAGCCCATAGTATTATCCTCGAATAAAATGCTAACATTAAGTTAAGATTATTGCTATATAATATTGTCATGAACGAAAAAGAAAAAATGCTTCAAGGCAAGATCTATGATTCAATCTATCCTGAACTTTATAACAGGAGATTAGAAGCTAGTAAATTATGCATTGAATATAACAATCTTCCTGAAGCGCATCCTGATAAACAAAAAGTACTAAAACAAATCTTTCCAAACGCGGATGACACCCTCTTTGTGAGAGGACCAGTCTATGTCGATTATGGTTGCTACACAACAATTGGTAAGAATTGTTATTTTAACTTTAACTTAGTCATCTTAGATGTTTGCCCAGTCACCATTGGTGATAACTGTTTCTTTGGTCCTAATATCTCAATTATTACCGCTTTACATTCACTTGTTGCGAAAGAAAGAGAAATCTATTTCGATGAAGAAAAAGGCTATGAAACAGATAGAGAATACGGTAAACCAATTACCATAGGTAATAACTGTTGGATTGGTGGTAATGTAACTATCCTTCCTGGTGTCACGATTCACGATAACGTTGTTGTAGGCGCTGGCTCAGTAGTCACAAAAGACTTAGAAAGTGGTGGCATCTATGTTGGTAATCCAGCGAAAAAGCTTCGCGATATCGACGAAGAAAAAGACTCTATCTATAATCACAAAGAATTGTGGTAATTGAAGTTAATTACCGTTTTGTTTTCTAGCGTGCTTATCTTCGTACATTAAATGATCAGCGCGTCTAGCGACACTATGGACATCTTTATCTTCAGCGTAGCTATAGTCCGCTAGACCAATTGCCACACTAATCTTTTCCCATGGTTCTTTAGCGAATGCACATATTTCCGCGCTCTTTTCGATGAAATATTTCTTTAGTTTTTCTCTATTTAAATAATCTTCACCTTGCAAAATAGCCGCGAATTCATCACCACCCAGTCTAAAGACTGGACTCTTAGAAAAGACACGGCAGATTAAATGACATGAGTTCTTTAAATAGACGTCACCCTTTTCATGACCATAAGTATCATTAATATGCTTTAAATCATCACAGTCAAAAATCGCAATAGCGAATTTAGGATCTTCACCTTCATTAATTCTCTTTTGAATTTGCTCCATGAATAAGTCATAGGCACCTTTATTACGCACACTGGTTAATGCATCAGCGTACGCTAAAGAGTTGAGGTCAGCAATATAGCCATCTAAGTGTTCGATAAGTCTGTTCACAGTAGTGGTTAAAGTGCCAATTTCATCATTGCCTTTATAATCTAACTTAACGTTATAGTTACCTTCGTTAATTTGTTCAGCGGCGTTAGTTAATTCTCTTAATGGTTTAGTGATGCGTCTAGCGAAGATAATTGTTAACGTCGCAAACACTGCCGCAACAACAATCGCTGCAATAATTAATTGGATAATCAAACGCTGCCATGGACCATTCACTTCTTCTAAAGAAATGACAACATTTAAACGTGTGCCATTACTTAATGGTCTCCAAACACCAATCTTATCCACTCCATCATAGCGGTAAGAGACAACCTTTTTATCGGAGATTAAGCCTTTAGGAATAGTGGGAATATCTTTTTCATCCATATTAAGGATATCGATATAAGGGTGATAAACAATATGACCTTCACCATCATCAATAAAAGCGTAACCAGTGCTATGTAATTTAATCGCATCGACTTGGGTTTTCATGGTGATGTAACTAATCTCAATACCCACAACACCAACAAAACTATCGCCTTTATAAATAGGGACGTTATAAGAAATCACGCGTTCTTCAATTGTGTCGGTAATATATGGCTTAAGCCAGATGGCTTCACCAGTGAATTTGGGAACAGTGAACCACACAAGTTTGGAAGTGTCTTGTGTGTCGTATTTACTAATATCCGTCACTTCATGTTCGATAAATTCGTTAGTTTTATTTTTGACATACCAGAAACCTTTCTCGGTTTCGGAATAGTTAGGATCAATACGATAGTAATAAGTCATTACTCCATTAGTTTGATTAGCCGCGGTGTTAAAAACATTTCTCGCTCTATTCATGTGTTCATTTAATTGAGCATCACTAACAGTGAGTAAATCAGACTTAATATATGTGGAAACTGTTTCTACAGATTGTTCAACACTTTCAAAATAATAATCTAAACTCTTTTCACCCGCTTCACACAAAAGCTGTAAGTTTTGCTTTGCGGAATCAATACCAATATTTCGTACAGAAATCGCTGAAATAATTGTCGCCACGATGATTGCGACTAAAATGCCAGCGATGGTAAGGAGTGTAGTTTTTGATTGAATGGAACGCATGGGAGTTTATAAATCGTTTTTATATTCTAAACAAATTTATAATATAAATCAATTTTTTCGCTTGCTTAACTATGGCTTATCTTGCTTAGAAGAATAAACATATGTTGCGATTTGTATGATTATCCCTCTTAAAAAGATAAACTCTTTTTGTTATCCTAATAAATAAGAGCGAGGTTAATATTATGGCTTTTCAAATATTTACCGACACCTCCTCAGGCATGTCCAAGGAGTTAAGGGAAAAATACGGAATAGAATATTTTCGCATGG
>CACZNF010000097.1 GCA_902782395.1 uncultured Erysipelotrichaceae bacterium
AATAAAGTTGCTAATAAGACAAATGCTTTAGTGTTTCTTACTAAAAGTAAAACCACATAAACAACAGCAACATATAGCATCTCCGCGATAAAGACAATGTTTGTAGAGTTAACTCCTTCATCTAAGAAACGATATGTTAATTCTCCACTCTTTTTCTCACTTAACATGTCTAAACCCATATCGGAAGTAAACCAGACAAAGAGCATGACTAAGAAATAGATGGCTAATAAGGTATATCCAATTGATTTAACAGCCTTATTTTTGGTGGTTTTTCCAAAATATCCAGTTAAGCCCGCAAGTAATAAACCACCGATGCCTAATTGGACAAAACCAGGATCATTACTAACTACCGTGTCCGCTAATTTGCGGGTAATGAACCATGAAGCAAACATGCCCATGATAGCGAAAACAAAGCCAACATGCATATGCCAGGTAGGAACATTTGGAATCTTATTAATATAAATGCCAACATAGGCAATTAATGCGGCCACAACAAATAATGTCCATCTTGCATAACCATTAGTGAGACCCACAGTTAAGTAGTACATCACAGGAGTAAATAAAGCGAACACCATTAAAACGAAGCCCACAATATGTGTCCATTTCTTTTCAGTGAATGATTGAATAAGCGCTGGCACTAAGAAGAGAATAAATGGCACATAACACCATAAGGAAACACAAATATCATCAAAGTCCCAACCATATAATTCTAGAGTTGGTAAAGATCTACATGTTGTTGTGGGGAAGAAAAACTCTAATATTGGATAATAGACTCTTTCTGGAATAATTCTATTGTGTTGGTCAGGTGCTACTTTCCAAGAAAGTAATAAGTCAAAGAACTCTTTATATTGCTTCTTTTCCCAATAGCCTTTTAATAATTCTTTATAGCCTGATAATTCGAGTTTTGGCGAAGTCATCGTGGCCATAAAAGCGGGACCAAAAACGATTAAACTCATAGCTAAGCCACCGGCAAAGCCGATAAAACCTAAACCTAATACTTTAAAGTTACTAGCGATAGTTCTTGTTCTAATGGTTTGAAAATAACGGAACATCGCATATAAGAAAGCACATATTACATATGAAACCATTAAGACATAGTTAGAAATCGCTAGGAAGAAAACGCCTAACGCTAATAACCATGGCTTTTCTTTTTGAATTGTATTTTCAATGCCTAATAAGACAAGTGGGAAGAAAACTAAAACATCTTGATAGTTGTTATACCAAAGGTAGAAGGCTCCCCAACCCGCAAAACCATAAGCAATACCACATAATCTAGCGACATTATCTTTTACTTTAAAAGCTTGCTTCATATAAGCAGAGAAGAATAATCCCGCACAAGCAATCTTGATAATGGAAGTGATGGCCATGGCTTGAGGGACGAAAGCGCGTGGAAAAAGAATGACGATAATATTAAATGGTGAGAATAAACCATAATAAGCATTAGAGCCAAAGGAATTAACACCTAAATAAATGTCTTGATCGAATAAAATAAAGTGCCCAGTTCTAAACCATTCATGGTAATAATCCCAAACATGGTATCCCATAGGGATATATTGGGCCATATAGTCACCACCATAGGCTAAAGAGAAATTATTTTGGACGAGCATCCACATATAGAAGCCCACACCAATAGCGATGAGAATTAAGAAATAATAAAAAGTCGCTGGGAAGCGATAGTGTTTAACTTTTTCAAACAACTTTTTCGCGCCCTCTTTAAAAGGATTTGGCTTCTTTTGCTTATCTTTCTTAAAAACGATTTCCATAACTTTTAGAATAATAACTTTTTGATGTAATTTTTGTTGATTTTGAATTCTTCAGAGACAACATTAATCGCGTCTTTTTGGCTCAGGCCTAAATTAACAAAATAAGCGACACGGGAAGTGATTTCGTCATCTTTGAAGATAATTTCGTCGTGATTTCCGTCAACGATTAAGACCATCTCACCTTTTAAGGTCTCTTCCTCTATATTAGACAATTCTTCAAGAGTGCCTCTGATATATTCTTCGTTGATTTTAGTTAGTTCTCTAGCTAGACAAACATATCTATTGCCAAGAACTTCTTTTAATAGCTTAAGAGTTCTAATAATACGATGCGGTGCTTCGTAGAAGATGATTGTATTTCTTAAAGCTTTTAAACTATTAATCTCTTCTTTGGCTTCCCCATCTTTTGCGGATAAGAATCCATAGAAGAAAAAGTGTGCGGTATCTAAGCCTGAGGCCACTAATGCATTAATAAAAGCGGAGCTACCAGAAACAGTGGATACTGGAATATTGTTTTCAATTGCTTCTTTGACTAAGATATGGCCTGGATCAGAAATGCCAGGATAACCAGCATCTGACATATAAACAACTTTCTTACCCGCTTTAATGAGGGAGATGAGATGTTGACTAGCTTCTTTTTCATTATGTTCTCTAAGAGAATAAGTTTCTTTTTTAATACCAAATTTGATTAATAAGTCATAAGCATTACGGGTATCTTCCGCAGCGACAATATCGGCGTCACTGACTACTTCAATAGCGCGTGAAGAAAACTCCTTTAGGTTACCTATTGGAGTGGCTATTAAATAGAGTGGGGAGTTACCTTTATCAAAAGACTTATTTCTTTTCATAGCGTCTCTCTTTGTTTCTTTGTCCGCCTACTTGTTTATTGAAGTCTTCCAAAGGAAGGAATTTAATATCTTCGTCGTTTTCAATTTTGACAACACGAGAAAGGATATTAACACTAGTGACTGTGTATTCGACTTTGTCGATGAAGTACTTGCTACCTAGATCAGGGAATTTCTTTCTTTCTTCAGTGTAAGCATCGTCTTCATACTTTAAGCAGCAGATTAATTTGCCACATTGTCCACTTAACTTAGGAATGTTAATCGCTAACATTTGGTTTTTTGCTCTATTAATGGAAATACCATCGAATTCATTTAAGAATGTGGAGCAGCATAAAGGCATACCGCACACGCCGAGACCACCAATCATTTTGGCTTTATCTCTAGAACCAATTTGTCTAAGCTCAATTCTTGTTCTTAAGCGTGAGGCTAAGACTTTTAAGAGTTCACGGAAATCAACACGGTCATCCGCTAAATAAGAGAAGATGACTTTAGATTTATCAAGGGTATATTCACAAGAAATTAAGTTCATATCAAGATTGAGTTTTTTGGACTCAACTTGGCAGATTTCTAATGCATATACCGCGTCTTTTTGGTTAATTTCTGATAGACGGATATCTACATCAGTGGCTTTTCTAACAATTGGTTTTAGGTATAAACCATTGGCATATTTATCAATGGAAATAGGTTCAATAGCGATGGTACCAAGTTCCATACCTCTCACTGTTTCAACGACAACTTTATCGTTAAGTGCGAGAGTGCCATCATTGCAGCCAAAGAAATACGCTCTTGGAGTATTTAAAAATTTCACACCAACGAAATGGCTATATTCATGCTTTTGATCTATTTGTTGATTTTGTTTTTCGTTATCA
Organism: uncultured Erysipelotrichaceae bacterium; assembly: GCA_902782395.1. The sequence continues at coordinate 3,475 of CACZNF010000097.1, forward strand.
ATTTTTGGCATATATTAATCCTCTTTGGTAATCGTGTAAAAAACGTGATCTATTAATAAGACGATGTTAACGTTCGTATTAATCGCAGTTGCACACCTTAATAATTCAATCAAACTTTCATTAATATGAGAAAGTTGATTGGCAAGATGTTCTAATATTGTAGCATAACTTTCTAAAAATGGGGCTTTTTCGTTAGAAATGGCAATCATGTCGGGGCTTTTTCGTTAGAAATGGCAATCATGTCTTCAAAGGCCATCACTAACATGTTGATAAAGTAACGACAGGCTTCTTTGCTTTTGATTTGATTAGCGGCATTACTTTGCACAAAGTAGATAAGCGCATCCTTATCTCCTTCATTCATCACTTCTAATGTCTCTTCAAAGCACTTCTTCGCGGTAAAGAAAGCGTCATTATTATCTTCGTCATCGATGATTTCTTTGATGAGTTCCCCATCGTTATAGAAATAAGAGAGTAGTTCAGCATCCTTCTTTTCCACGCCAAAGTCCATTGCATCTCTGATGACGATATTCTTATCAATGAGCTTTAATCTTAAGACTTGGCATCTTGAAATAATGGTGGGCAAGATGCTGTTTTCGTTATTCGTGGTTAAGAAAGCATAGATTTGTTGACCTGGTTCTTCTAAGAATTTAAGAATTGAGTTAATCGCCTCAATAGTCATG
>CACZNF010000098.1 GCA_902782395.1 uncultured Erysipelotrichaceae bacterium
GAGTCGAAATAGAAGTATCCAAAGCAAGAATCTACACCTTCAATGCTCTTATTAATGATTCTTTCTAAATCTCTTAATTTCTTTGGACCATTAGGATCCACTGGAAATCTTTTAACATTGAATGTTTGAACATCAGGATTTTGTTCTTTGATTAAAGTAGTGATGTCTTTAAATGGTAATTCTACTTCCGCGATATGCTCAGGAGTAATCTTTTCTTCAGTGTTATAGTCTTTGTTAGTAAAAAGAATAATATTGCGGTTATATTTTTCAAAATATTGCGTCCAAGACATCCAACCTGTTTCAATTGGATATTTGCCTGTTAAAAAGGCAGTTGTTGCAGCGGTTGTTGTGGGTGGAAATGTTGAGTTAATCGTGCACAAATAGTGTTCTCTTATAAAAGAACTTTCTTTTAAATGCATTTTAACAATATTTTGACCCATGCCATCAAAAAGAATGGCAACGACTTTTTTGTGGTTTGCTAAAATCTTGTCCACCGCTTCTTCAGTTTGGTGAAATGGTTTAACTCCGAAATGTTTCAATATGCTATTAGAAAAGGTGACAAGGTTATGTGTATTATAGTTGTTCACTATTATCTCCTTCGATTTGTTTCAAATCGTCACTGAGATTATTACTTGTGTTAATCGCTTGGAATTTATTGGTAATTCTTCCAACACGGTGATCAAGTTCTTCTCTTCTCTTACCTGTTTGTTCGAGGGCGTTAGAAAACTTATCCCATTCACGACCAAACATTTCAAAGTCTTTCGCAAGACGTTGCAAGTGACGATTGATTTCTTCTGCGTTTTTGCTTCTCTCAACCTCAATTCTCACCATGTTAATAGTGACGAGAATTGCTGGTAAAGTTGATGGAGAAGTTAAGATAACTTTCTTACTTCTCGCATACTCCACGACATCTTCTAAGTTGTGGTGAATAAACGCAAAGACACCATCGTTAGGAATGAACATTAACGCTTCAGGAGCGGTTTTACCTTCAACAATGTATTTATCTTTAATAACGGTAATATGCTTTTTAACAGCGTTACCAAATTCTTTAGTTAAGCGATCTTTTTCTTCTTGGATATCGGTTTCAAAGATACGTTGGTAGTCTTGGAATGGGAATTTGGAGTCGATACAAATCATCTTATTCGGTTCAGGCATAAATACGACTGCATCAGCGCGTACATCATCCCCGTCCTTGACCTTTTTCATTGTGAATTGCTCTTGATAGCAACCAGTTGTGTCCCCAAAAACACTGTGTAACACCATTGATAATTGGTATTCACCGTATTGGCCTCTACTTTGGTTACCTTCAAGAACACTTTTTAAAGAAACAACATCGCTAGATAACTTTTCGATATTCTTTTGGGCGGCATCAATAGCTTGTAATCTTTCTCTTACTTGGGCCATTGTTTCGCCTGTGGATTTAAAGCCTTCTGCAAGTTTTTCATCCACTTTTTTGTTAATCTCAATGAGCTTATCATCGATTTGCTTATTAAGAGCATCGAAACGTTTGTTGAGTGATTCAGTAATACCCGCTTGGAAACGTTCTAACTTTTCATTGTTAAGCTCGTTACTCTTTTGGGATTGTTCCATTACTTTAGTAATTTCCTCACTCACGGATAACTTAATGTTGGTCTTTAATTGATCGGTTAAAGAATTAAGTTGCTGTTGCAACATACCAATTTCTTTCAAGTCCACTTGTGATGTTTGAGTGTTATTTGGTTTTCTAACAATCAAAACAATCGCCACGATAATAGCGAGTAAAGCAAGAGAAGAAATGATAATTGCAGCAATTTCCATAGTTTAATACCCCACCACTTATTTTAAACAAGCGTGGAGGTAAAATATACCAAATAATATTTTAATAGCAAAGAAAAATTATAAAAATGCATGTCAAGACTGATAAGTATAAATGTTTTTGTATATAATACTTTCACCATGAAAAAGAGAGTAATCGCAGTCATTGACTTAAAAGCTTTTTATTCATACGTTGAATGTCTCGATAGAGGACTTGATCCTTGGAAAGAACCACTTGTAGTAGCGGATAAAGATAGAGGCACAAATACGATTGTTTTGAGTGTGTCTCCTTTTTTAAAGAAACAAGGCATTCCTTCAAGATGTCGTATTAAAGAATTACCGAAGAAATATAAGTACATTTACGCCGTTCCTAGAATGGAAAGATACTTAGAAAAAAGCGCTCAAGTAATTGATGTTTTATATCACTTTGTGGCCGAAGAAGACGTACACGTGTACTCAATTGATGAAGCTTTCGTCGATTTAACAACTTATTTAAAGTATTACAATAAGACCCCTCTTCAAATGGTCACCACTATCATTAATCAAATAAAAGAGGAAACGGGTTTACAAGCCACCGCCGGTATCGGTGATAACTTCTTTTTAGCGAAGATTGCTTTAGATATTTACGCTAAAAAAGAAAGAAACGGCATCGCTAGAGTTAGTGTTAATGATATTAAAGAAAAACTATGGCCAATCACACCACTTAATAAAGTTTGGAGTATTGGTCCAAGAATGGAATTAAGATTAAACAAAATTGGTTTATTTACCGTTAAGGATATTGCTTTATCTAACCTTGATTATTTAAGGGATAAATTTGGTGTTATTGGTGAACAACTATGGAGACACGCGAATGGCATCGATGAAGCGGATATCCATGAAAAATATGAACCAAAAGAGCGTAGTTTATCTTTAAGCCAAGTTCTGTTTAGAGACTATAACCAAAAAGAAGCTATCACTATTATTAGAGAAATGGTTGATACATTAGCCTCAAGAATGAGAAAGGAAAACAAGATGACTAAGGTTGTCGCAATTTATGTTGGATATTCAAAGAATATGGGTGGCTTTGCTAGAAGATCGACCTTATTAGCGCCCACTGATGATACAGAACTATTACTAAAGGCCATATTAGAAATCTATCATATGTATATTAAGGATTTACCAATTAGGACAATCGGTATTAATTTTGGCGGATTAGCGGAATCAACATATCAACAGCTCAATATGTTTGAGGATGATAAAGAACAAATCAAAAGACGCAATCTGCAAAAGACAATGGATAAACTTCATAGTAAGTTTGGAAAGAACTCTGTTCTAAGAGCATCTTCCCTATTAGAAGAAAGCACAATCAAAGAAAGAAATAACTTTATAGGAGGTCATCGTAAATGAGTGAACGTGGTATGAAGAAATGGGCTCCTTATAAATCGCTTAACGAGCAACAAAACTATTTAGATAAATTACACGAAAAACAAGAGAAAGCGGAACGTCCACGCATCTCTAGTGACGAAGCAGAAAATATCAATGAAATACTAGTTAATTACCACGGAGAAGAACTAGTTATTTCCTATTGGAGAAACAATAAACTATGTACCGTCTCCACTGTTTTGAGCAAAATCGATCCAATAAACAAAAAGATTGTCATCCCCGAAAGAAAGACAATCTACTTTGCTGAACTTATTAAGATTGAACGAGCTTAAATAGCCCAAGTACCATCTTTAAAGATTTGAATTTGTTTGCCTTTAGCGTCAACACCAACGATTGATAAATCACGTGTGCCCACCATGAAGTCAACGTGGATCATGGAATTGTTAATGCCAATTTCCGCTCTTTGTTCCATGGTCATATCTAAGGCACCTGGATATAATTCTGGGAAACCAGCACCTAATGCCAC
>CACZNF010000099.1 GCA_902782395.1 uncultured Erysipelotrichaceae bacterium
CTAACTCTTCTCCTTCAATGTATTGATAGTTTGGGAAGAGTTTTTTAAATTCTTCAATCATATTACCATCAGGATAACCGCTGTTATATTCGATCATATGATAATGCATAGGAACCACTATTCTTGGTTTAACCATATCCACGATGGCTTTTAATTCTTTTGGATTAATTGTATAGAAGCCATTAATAGGCGCTAATAAGACATCAGCGTTCTTAATTGGTTCTAATACTCTCTCATCTAATACACAGCCTATATCGCCCATATGAACGACTTTATAGCCATCTACATTAAAGATGTGGATAAGATTCATGCCACGCTTAGCACCATTTTCATGGTCATGAGGCACTCTTAACATTTTAGCGCTCACTCTATTAGGATTATCCTTGATAGGTACAAGATGATAAGCACTATGGTCTGCGTGACTATGTGAGGCTATAACTGCGTCAACAGGTTCCACCTTAGGGAACTTAAGATTAGGTACACTACCGTTTTCATATGGATCAATGACTATTTGATATTCTTTTCCTTTAATAAGAAATGAGGCATGGCCTAAATATATTAATTCACTCATAATGATTTTCCTCAAAAATAGTTTATATCATTTATTACTTATAGCTGTAAAACTTTTAAAAGTTAGTTCTGTTATGCGTATTGTATTTGTATTACATTGTCATTATAATGTAATTGAGGCCAGAAAAAAGTATATGCCAATTATTCAAGTAAGAGTTAATGATGATTTGAAGAATCAAGCCACCGCAGTTTATAAGGAACTAGGTATTGATTTATCTGCTGCAATAAGGATGTTTTTAAAAAGATCTATTGCTGAAGGTGGTTTTCCATTCTCCACAAAAATTGATGAGAATACTCTTAAGGCTATTATAGCGATTGATAACATACGCACTACTTCTGAAAAAAACGGAAATTCTTCTATGACTCTTGAAGAGATAAATGAGGAAATAAGGAAAACAAGAGAAGAAAGGAAAACAAAAAGGAAGAATAGCTAGTGAAGTATTACGCTGCAACCCAAGGCAAATGTTTGAAATAATTGAAGAAACAAATCGTCAATCTTGAAGTCGGAATAAAAACCGGCTTCTTTTATTACTTGTTTATCTTGATAAATTGCATTTTAAATAAAAATGGACTACCATAAAATTATCTCGAAAGGAAGAACATAATTTATGGCTAAAAAAGCTAAGAAAGGCCCAGGCTTGTGGGCCGAATTTAAAGAATTCATCAATCGTGGCAACGCCTTCATGTTAGCTGTTGGTGTTGTTATTGGCGGAGCGTTCTCTGCGATCGTTAACGCCTTTGTTAATATGTTAATGTCCTTAGCGACATGGCCAGTCCCAGGTGGTTTAGCAGGTTTAGTTACTGTTTTACCAGCATTAACAGAAGGTCAAAAAGGTTTACCAGATGTCGGTCAATCATTCGCCGCTGGTGAATACGACACAGTTGCTAAAGCTATCGGTGAAAAAGCCGGTGCGGGCGACCCATTAGTCTATGGTGGTAACGTCCTTAACAATAACTACGTTAAATACGGCACAAACTTCTATTTCAAAGGTTCCGCTATCATTAACTGGGGTGCATTAATTAATGCTGTCATCTCCTTCATTATCATTGCTATCGTCTTATTCATCATCGTTAAAGTGATGAATGCTGCTGCTAGAAAGAGAGAAGAACTCAAAGCTAAAGCCCAAGAAGCTTACTATGAAAAGCATCCAGAAGAAAGACCAGTTCCACCAGAACCAGGCAAACCAGAACCAACCGAGATCGATTATCTCAAACGTATTGCTGATGCTTTAGAAGCAAAGAAAGCTAAGAAAGAATAATTTGATTTAAATATAATTTAAAAGGAGCGATTGATTCGCTCCTTTTTGTTGCTTAGTAATTTGGGAATATTTTATACATATCCTCAACAGCGGTTTTCCCTTTTGTAGGATCGATAGAGAAGTATTTAGTTACTGAAAGCCATCTACCATAAGTATCAATAACACTGAAGTATAATTCAACATATGTGCCATCTTCATTGAACTCAAGACGTGATTGACGAATTATTTTTACGTGTTTAATAGACGCAAGTTCATAATCATTAGGTGTCCTTACCATAATCGCAGCATTTCCAAATTCACGACTAGATATATTGGCTGGAGTGTATTCTAAGCCTAATATTGAACTCATAACAGTTGTGCTATTTTCTATATCACCAACATAATAAGGATTCCCTTGCTTAACCACTCTACGGCTGGAATAGTATTTTGACCTATTGATAACCTTAACGAAGTTATCCACTGTAAAACTAGATATTAACTCTTCTTCAGCTTTCTTCGCGTCTTCTATTTCTTCTTTGGCACAATCGATGATATATTGGGCAACATTCGCATCAAAAGTGAAGTTATAGCGCTCGCTTCCGGTCGATACCCACCCAACTTCGTAAGTTAAAGAACCATCCGCGTAAATTGTAAAATGTGTTTCATAGCGAAAAGGAACCATTTCAGGATCAAGATATGCGTAAAAATCTATGTGTTCTTCTGTGGTTGGATTGATAGCGTCTACTCTTTCAAAAGACTTAACTTTGTTTAAGCCATCCAAGATGACGTTATCTTTGTCACGTATTTCATAGGAAAAAGTGGCATCAATATCACGATAGTTCATTATATCAAGAGAATCATATGGATAATCAATTCTCACCCTACCTCGAAAATACTTTGCAATTTCCATAGGTTCATCGATTTTAGATTCGATTTTTTCTGGTGTCTTTACTTTTTGATTGCAGCCCACTAATGAAAGAGTGGTCAAAATAACAGGAATAAATAATAATTTGTTTTTCATTTAGTGGACCTCCATAGATATAAATATCTTCAAACAATAAGATAAAGATTTTTCTTGAACATAGCAAGAAAAAACGGTACCGATTATGATATCAATACCGTTTGGTTTATTTAATTAAACGTTTGAGATTAGATTTTGTCGTTTGAGCCTAACACATCTGTGATTTTGTGTTTGACTAATTGTTTGACATAAGCACGGCCATCACCGACATATTGACGTGGGTCAAAGTGATCTGGATGGGCTCTCATGTGTTCTCTAATACCAGCAGTCATCGCTAAGCGGAGGTCACTGTCGATATTGATCTTACAAACGGCTAATCTAGCAGCTTGTCTTAATTGAGCTTCTGGGACACCAACTGCATCTTTTAAGGCACCACCGTTATCGTTAATAATTTTAACGAATTCTTGGTTAACGGAGGAGGAACCGTGTAAGACGATTGGGAAACCTGGTAAACGTTTACTCACTTCTTCTAAGATGTCAAATCTTAATGGAGGTGGTAATAAGACACCTGTTTCTGGATCTCTTGTGCATTGTTCTGGTTTGAACTTATAAGCACCATGGGATGTACCGATAGCAATAGCTAAGGAGTCACAACCAGTTCTACGGACGAATTCTTCGACGTCTTCTGGTCTGGTGTAGGATTCTGCACCGTGTTCAACTTTGACTTCGTCTTCGATACCGGCTAATGTACCTAATTCAGCTTCGACGGTAACGTATGGAACGTGAGCGTGAGCATATTCACAAACTTTCTTTGTGATAGCGATGTTTTCTTCGAATGGTTTGCTGGAGCAGTCAATCATGACTGATGTGAAACCACCGTCGATACAATCTTTACAAATTTCCCATCTTCTTTAAATAGACTGGTTTAGCATATTTTCTAGCGCCTGCGGAAACTTGGAGAATGACTGGTGAGTTGCATTCTTTGGCAGCTTCTGTAATAGCTTGGACGATTTCCATGTTATTGCAGTTAAAAGCACCAATTGCGTAACCGCCATTATAGGCTTTTTCAAACATTTCTTTAGAGTTAACTAATGGCATATAAATACCTCTTCTTTCCGGAATTATTATATACCACTTTATTATTTACACAAATAATACGTTAATTTATTTTTTATATGAGTTAGTTATTGCTAACAAATATAAGGATTAAACATTGTTTCCGATTATTGATTTAAAAGAGTAGTCCATATAAAATAAAAACGGAGCCTCACAACACTTAATGCGATATAGTTGAGAGAGACTCTTTTTTTATACTAGCTTTAATAGCAGGCATTATTGTTTATTCAAGCAAATATGTTATAATACTGCCGAAGAACGAATCCTCACAAACACTTTAGGCAATTAGTTGTGGAGGGTTCTTTTTATACCAGTTTTAGTAAAAGGCATAGAAAGAGGCAAATCGCAAGTAGAGCTAAAATAAGTTTTAGTTCTTTAAATTGTTTCATTATTATCACCTCACTTTCTAGTGTTAGATTAGTGAGGTATTCGTTCCGATTTTAACGACTTTGCTTTGTCAAAAAAGGGCAAAGAAAAAAGGAAATAAATTTATCATTTCCTTACTCTAAACCCATAATCATTATAGCACTTTTATACTAAATACTTAAATATTTATTTGATAAATACTAAGTTTTTTATTCCTTGCATACTTAGCAAGGCATCAAGCTCATAACTATTATGTAAAAATAAGTTTTTTAGACTGTTTTTAATGGTTAGCTGGATTTCATCATATTCGTTTTCAAAATGATAATAT
>CACZNF010000100.1 GCA_902782395.1 uncultured Erysipelotrichaceae bacterium
CCTGTTTTCTTCATTAAGGATGGTAAACAAGAAGAATTTAAAGAACTATTCAATAAGTACTATAGTGAACATTTCCTTTTAATGAGCAAAAAAGAGGCATTAGAGGCTCAAATATTTGGTGAAGGTGAGATTAATCCTAAAGCCGTAGAATTCATCGGAGATTACGTCGCTACTAGCGTTGATAGATATTGCCTATATTCCTCTAGTGAATTAAAAGAATTCAAATTGTTTAAAGGCCATCACGCCGGAAATACAGCGGAAGAAATGAAAATTGATATCTCCGCGTATAATGTTTAATTGATTTTTCACTAAAAAATCTATATTATAGAGAACGCTACGGGTCCATAGCTCAGCTGGGAGAGCGCCTCGTTCGCAACGAGGAGGTCAGGGGTTCGAATCCCCCTGGATCCACCAATTAGCGTTATTCAGCTGCCAATAGGCGGCTTTTTTACTTTTTCTCTATTTGGGACACTTATGTGACAGGCGTGTGATAAAATATTACTAACAAATAAGTAGTTATAAGTTTTTTCATCAAATTTATGATGTCTTTTTGCCGATAACACAATGAAAAAGATTTGGGTCTCTATTGTTAACGTTGCATTAATGGTTTCGATGATTGTCTTCGTCGTTCTTTACTCTACCTTTGAAACTAAAGCCACCACAAAAAGACAAATCGAACATTTTGAAAACACCACAATTACGATGGAACACGTCACCGAAAACTATCTTGAAGGTGAACAACGTATTTGTGATGTCTGGACCCACTACATAAATAGTGAAAATATGACTATTGAAGAAGCAGTTTCTTTTATCCGTATTTCTCACGTTTTGCCAAACGCTTCCGCGCATATTGTTTATGACGATGGAAATTTCACGGGTTTATCCACTAAACCAAAACAAGGTACTACTGATGATTTTGCGGTCTCTTATAAAAACATTGGTATTTTAAATAACGCTGATTGGATTTCTGATATTGGTGAATCTATTAATATTTCCCGTGCTTATACAAATCCAATTAACGGTGAACAATCAATTGCTTTCTGCAATTACGTCACACTGCAAGAAAGTGGCGAACAAAAACAAGCGATTTTGCTTCGTGTTTTACCAGTTACAGAACTTAAAACAAAATGGGTCTTCCCTAAAGAAGAATATGAAAGTGCGGATTTATCGATTATCGATTCAAATGGTGACTACATCATTAAAGGTCAAATATTCAAGAATTCTAACTTCTTTGAATTTTATAAGTCATATAACGCAATAGATTCTCTTGCCGGACAAGAACTATTTAAAAAGATTTCGACCACAACTGGCTCTCTCACTATGCTTAATTCTCGTGGCGAAAAATGCATCGTTGCGTTTACACCATTTAACGCTACTGGTGAATGGACTCTTGTTAGCATGATGCCAATGAAAGACTTAATTGTTAATACACAAAACTGGTTGTTAATTGGTGTTATTTCCGCTGCGCTATTCGTTTTATTCATCTTTGACTTAATTGTTTTACGTATCTTCAATAGACAACTCAAAGCCGCGGCTAAAGAAGCGGAATTAGCCAGTAGAGCAAAGACTGATTTCCTTTCCGCGATGTCACACGATATTAGAACACCAATGAACGCAATTATTGGTCTCACTCTTATCGCTGAGAAGAATGTTGATGATCAAAAACTCGTCAGTGAAAACCTCCGTAAAATCAATCTCGCTAGTAATCATTTGTTGACCTTAATCAATGACATATTGGATATTTCTAAAGTTGAAAGTGGTAAATTGAACGTTTCACCACAAACATTCTCAATCGTTGAAACAGTGGAAAATCTCATGAATTTGTCTCAACCAATGATTAAAGAAAAGAACATAGATTTCAGCTTCCATATTAGCCGTATGGATAAAGAATATCTCTATGCTGATCAACTGAGATTAAACCAAATCTATATCAATATCCTTTCTAATGCGATTAAGTACACTGAGGCTAATGGCAGTGTGACTGTCGATATGAAGGAAGAAGAAAGCGAAAAAGAAGGCTACGTAAAATTAACATATCGTGTCGCAGATACTGGTATTGGCATGAGCAAAGAATATATGGCCACTATGTATCAGCCATTCTCACGTCAAACTGATAGCCGTGTGAACAAAATCCAAGGCACTGGTCTTGGTCTTGCTATTACTAAACAAATGGTGGACTTAATGGAAGGCACTATTGAGTGTGAAAGTGAGCCAGGCAAAGGCACAACATTTACAGTGACTTTAGATCTTCCTTTGATAAGATGGATGTCTTAATCGTGGATGATGACGAAGTTCTTTTAGAAACCGCTGTGGACACATTAGAATCTCTCGGTTTAGTAACTGAACAAGCGAGTAATGGCTTAGAAGCCCTTGGCATGATTAAACATCGTGAACAAACTGGTAAGAATTACGATATCGTTATTATTGATTTAAAGATGCCTGATGTAGATGGCATTGAAACAATCCGTCGTATTCGTTCAGAAGTTAAATCAAATGTACCAATTTTGTTGATTTCCGCTTATTCATGGTCAGATGTTGAACAAGAAGCCAAAGAAGCGGGAGTTAATGGCTTCCTCAGTAAGCCACTTTTCCGTTCCACACTTTACGATAGAATTAGTGAAATTCTTGGTACCGAAACTAAATCTAGCGAACCAGAAAACGATTATTCAGATTTAGAAGGTATGAATATCCTTGTTGCAGAAGATAATGACATTAACTGGGAAATTATTTCAACATTATTATCGATGTATGGCATTACTACTGAACGCGCTGAAAATGGTCGCGTTTGTTTAGAAAAGATGAAGAGCGCTACACAAGGTCAATACTCTTTAATCTTTATGGACATTCAAATGCCAGAAATGAATGGTTTAGATGCCACTAAAGCGATTCGTGCTTTAGATGATCCATGGGCATCTTCTATTCCAATTGTTGCTATGACCGCAGATGCATTCTCCGAAAATGTTACCGAATGCTTAAAAGCCGGTATGAACGGACATCTTGCGAAACCAATAGATATCAAGCTCGTCATTAAAGTGATTCAAAAAATTAGGGAGGAATCTAAACAATGAAGAAAGTAACTTGTGCTATTTTAGGCGTCGTTTCCATGGCTTTATTAGTTTCTTGTAACAAGGGAAATGAAAAAGTCGACGAAACATTCAAACCATCATTAGATTTAGAGACTAAATGTCAAATCAGAGTAGTGGGGGACTACAGTAACTTCGAAGCGTTAGAAAAGGAATTTGATAGATTCAATCAATACTATCCAAATGTCGCTCTTAGTTATGAAAAAATTGACGATTACACCAATAACCTAGCAACAGTATTAGAAGGCAATAATAAACCAAATATCTTCTTCTCATATGCCGCTTGGACAGCTGGAGATGCTAAATACTCGACTATCATTCCTCACATGGAAGATCTTTCAGATGCATCGTTGAAAATGAATTTAAAATGCATTCGTTCAGGTTTGATTAATCATGATGCGAATAATAAGGTATTAATGGTTCCTGTTTTCTCTAGAACATATGGTACCTTAGTGAATAATAATTTATTCAAAAAAGAAGGCATTAATATTCCAACCACATGGAATGAATTATTAGAAGCCTGTGCTTCATTTGCTGAAAAAGGCTATAAGAGCCCAATGATGGGTTATAGTTTGAAAGATTCAAGCTGTTTAATGAACACAATTGCTTATCCATCATTTGTTGCCACTTTAGCGCCAAATCCAGAGGCACTTAAGAAGGCTAATGATCTTGACCCATCCGCTGGTGAATATATGCGTGATGCTTTAAATAAAGTTAAACAACTCGTTGATAATAAAGCTATCAACATTGAAGAGTGCGATAAAATCACCGATAACTACACCAAAGTCATCTTGCGCTTCTATGAAGGTGATGTTCCAATGATGATTTGTGCGGGTGATACAGTTTCTGGCACTAAAAAACGTGAAAAAGAATCCGAAGCATTCATTAATAATCCATTTGAATATTCATATTTACCAATTCCTTTAAACGATAAAGGTGGTTATTTCATTGATAGTCCATCCATTCAATTCTCCGTTAATAAGGATTGCGAAAACTTAGATATGACAAATGAGTTTATGAGATTCTTAATTAGAACCGAAGAATTAAACAATATGGCGTCTTTAAAGCGTTTAGTGACACCAACAAATGAATTATCATTCGACCCTGTTTATGCGTCATTTGGTCAGATTCCAGCGGACCGTACATTCTCTCCAGAAGCTCTCGGTATTAAAGATCCACTTGTTAAACAATTAAGAATTGCCTCCTATAAAGTTGGTAGAGGTGACCTAACAGTGGATGAAGCTGTTGCTCAATACGGAAGCTTATAAAAAACATAATAAAAAAGGCATCCATTGTGAACATTGGATGTCTTTTATTTTGTATAATGTGCTTTGATTAATAAACGAAGTATTTGAATTGAGTAATCTTTTAAATACGTGATGTGACACTTGTGTGACGTGTGTGTTGTTAATATATCTACAAATAAGTTTCAAAACCTAATTTTTAAATCGCTTTTATTTTTGCTATCTTCGAAAGAAATGAGATAAAAGGGACTCTAGGCAAGCGTAATAGGGGGAAAAGCATATGGCGTATTCGATTGTTGGAATTGTGGCTATTTTCGTCCATTTAATTGTTAATATGGATCTTTTCATCAAATTTAAAGGCAGAAGACCATTTTCAGGTCAAAGGTACTATATTTTCTTCCTTCTAAGCGTTATTGCTTTTCACATCGCTGATGGTTTCTGGGGCTTTATTTCTGACGCCAAGTTAGCTGTCCCATTATTTATTGACACAACCATTTATTTCGTAGCGATGGCTAGTTCCATTCTTTTATGGGGCTATTTTGTCTATTCCTATCTTGGTAGAAAGAATAAGGTCATTCTTTATATTGGTTTTGGAGTCTTTATCTTGCAACTCATCTTTATCGCTCTTAATTTCAACTTCAAAATCCTTTTTACAATTGATGCTGAGACAAGCGAATATGCCGCTCAACCGGCAAGATACGCCATGCTTGCTATTCAAATAGTGATGTATCTTTTATTAGCGGTTTTCACCTTAATCACATCACTTAAAAATAAAGATTCTATGAAACTTCGCTATATCACTGTTTCTTCATTCTCTTTATTTATGATCGTGGCTATTACACTTCAAGTGTTTTTCCCGCTTCTTCCTTTGTATTCTTTAGGCTATTTATTTGGTATTTGTGCTTTACATTCATTAGTGGTGGAAGACGAAAGAGCCACACAAAGACATGAATTAGAGGTTGCCCAATATCAAATCGCTTATGATCCTTTAACAGGAGCCATGAGTAAGCACGCTTATGTCGATGCTGAGGCGGAAATTGATAATCACATTAATAATGGCGAAATGGAAGACTTTGCAGTAGTGGTCTTTGATTTAAACAACCTTAAGGATGTTAATGATGAAAGAGGCCATGAAGTTGGCGACCAATATATTGTTGAATCTGTAAGATTAATTGAAGAATGTTTTAGAGATGTTTCTATTTATCGCGTCGGTGGTGATGAGTTCACTCTCTTTTTAACCGGAAAAAACTATAAAAACAGATACGAACTACTCGAAAACTTTAATAATAGAATTAATCAAAACCATAAAAACCATAGTTATTTAGTTGTCTCCGCTGGTATGGCAGATTATGAACGCTCAAAAGATACCACAATTATCCAAATCTTCACACGTGCGGATAGAGAGATGTACGCGAGAAA
>CACZNF010000101.1 GCA_902782395.1 uncultured Erysipelotrichaceae bacterium
CAAACTATTCTTCGCTATTATGCGCTTATTACAAAAGAATGGTTGGAATCCAAAAGATAAAGAATATTGGAAAGAAAAGGGCTGGACTGAAAAGAAACGTCCTTGGAAGAATAAATAAAAAGTTAAGTTATAATCAAGAAAAAATGTTAAAATAATCCTATGAACACAACACTCCCCAAAAAGCAACAAGTTCAAATCGTTTTTTCCATCCTCAATAATATAGATCCTCTTAATTTCTATCACAGTGAAGATCAAGAAAGTGAATACTTAAGTGATGCTAAAGAAATTGTTGATGCTTTAGCAAAAAGAAGAACGACCTTTTTCTTTTGGATTAAGATTCGTGAGATTTTCTTAGACTCTTTTGAGATGAAAGTCAAAATCAGAACTTGCCGAAAAATTGCTAGAGAAATCAGCTTTGCGTTCTTTAACCAAGAACTTGTGAAAGAAGTGAGAGAGATTCCTGCTTTAAAGAATATCGATGAAAATTTCACCCTTAAAGTGCATAACGATTTAATCTTCCAATGGTCAGAATGTAACTTTGTTAACATTAATGGCTACCGCTACACAGAATGCGAAGAACAAGACTTAGATGAACTAGGAAAGATTTATACAAACCTTGTCAAAGATAATTCTGTAAATTATGTCTTATACAAAAAGAAACCTCTTTGGAACGAACTTAAATACGTCAAAGTGGTGAAAAAAGATAAATGTCATCTCGAGGAATTTATAAAAGATAAAAGCGTTTCGATGATTGTCGATAACAAAGCATTACTTTATAAGGCAAACTAAAAAAGAAGACCCTTTGGGTCCTCTTTTAATCTTTATAGAATTTCATTTCATCGAAGTACTTTTGAATAACTTCGTTGAATCTTTGCCATAAGTCATCGTCTTTTTCTTTACCAGCGAAGCCAATGGTTTTGTATTCGTTTCTTAAGCCTTTAACTTGTTCGATCTCTTCATCAGTGAATTCAGAGTTAGCAAGTAAGATTCTAGCTTTCTTAATTAATTCTTCTTTTTTAGCGGCTCTTTCTTCAAAGAGTTTGAGCATTTCGCCATGTCTTTCTTTCTTCTTTTCTTGGAATTCATCCATCACTTTAGCGAAGTCTTTCCAAAGGTATTCATCGCCTTTACCAGAATAGCCAACTTCCTTCCATTCTTTTCTTAAGGCGTCCATTTGAGCATTAGCTTCTCTAATGTTTTCGACTTCGATAACCGCTTTAGCGCGTTCAATGATGTCTTCTTTTTTGGCTCTCTTTTCAGCATTAGCCTTATCTAATTCTTCGAAGAAGGCTTTCTTCTTTGCGTAGAATTCATCTTTAACTTTTCTGAATTCGTTCCAGAGTTCATCGTCTTGTTCTTTAGAACCCGCGCGACCAGCTTTTCTAAAGTCATCGCTTAATTTATCTAATTCTTTATTAGCGGCGAGTATTTCTTTTTTATCTAAAAGCTTTCTCGCGGCCTCAATGATGTTTTTCTTTTCTTGATATGGAGAAGAGAGGAGTTTTGGTTCTTTCTTCGCTAATTCGTTGAATAAAGCGATAAACTTATCGGTTTCTTCTTGTTCCGCGAAGCTATCTTCATCTCTTCCTAAGAGGTATTTATATTCTCTTCTTAAAAGTTGTAAGTCATTAGCTCTATCATCTAAGTTCTCTTCTTCTAAGAGTTCCTTGACTAATGCAATTAATTCTTGTTTGTTCATGTTGTTATTTCCTCATTCAGTCAATAATTATTGTAAATGAGTAAACGCAAAAGCGTTACCTTTTATTTATAAAAATTTATTCATCCATAATTTGTTTTAAAGGAATCTTCTTCATTAACCACCCATATATGAGCATAATTCCTTCATAAATCACAATAAATGCCCCTAAAGTGATGAAAAACATCACAAAGTCAAATTTATAGTCAGGAACATTCTCAATGTCTTTAAAAACGACACTGACCATGACTTTAAGAAGAACATATTGATAAATAGTGCCAACGACAAACCCAATATAGGCCGCAGGACGATAGCAATCTAAAACCGCTCTTTTGCAGTTAAAGCCGTCATAACCATAGACACGCATCATCGCAATATTCTTTTGATTAAAGCGAATGACTGTGGAAGTAGCGATATATAAAGTGGTGAACGCTAAGACCACACCAATAATAAAGATCATTAAACCCATCATTACACTCGCTAATTCATCCATACTCGTGGACATTTGAATCATCGCTGAGAAACAAAATGATGATAAGGCAATAAGAAACACGAGTGTTTTACGGCTTCTTAAAACAGAACTGCTCATTTCTTTAATGAAATTAGACTTGTCTTTACCGTTAGTGGCCTTACCTTTACTTTTAGTAATACCCTTAATCAAATTAACTGTGGGTTGGTTAAGCTTCTTCACGCTATATAAAACCGCGATTAAGCCAAAGATAACAGTGGGCACTATGACCAAAATAGCGAACAATTCAAAATGAACACTAATATCAACGTGAGGTATTAAATCAGTATCATTTTGCAAATGGTAATACATTGGCATTAAGGCGAATGATAGTAGATAACCCGCTAAACAGCCAATAAAGATGCTTATTGCAAAGATCATAAAGCTTTTAGCGATTCTAAAATCTGAATAGCCAAGAGCTTTTAAGATACCAATTTGTTTAGAATGACTATCGATATAATGCTTAATGTAGAAGAATAACATCACAAGTGATGTCAGAGATAAACATCCTCCAGAACAAGCGCAGCACACAATACCTGTATTAACATAGGCATCATATAAGGCTTCTCCTGCTGGTCCATTAACTAAACTTTCAACACCTTTAAGATCAATTAAGTAATTCATAAACATGTTGCACACAGTAATAGCGCAACACATCATGATGGATATGCCGAATAGTTTAAGACTATCTTTAAAACTGATGACCATAATTACCATCCAATCTCATAGGCAGTCTTTTTGACCTTATTAGTAGTGGAATCAATAATCTTACCACTGTTCATTCTAATGATTCGATCCGCGGTCTCTGCGATATTCGCGTTATGGGTGACCATAATCATCGTAAAGCCTTGTTCCTTTTGTAATTTAATGATGTAATCAAGCACTAAACGACCAGTCTTTTCATCTAAGGCACCAGTTGGTTCATCTAAGAATAAAACTTTAGGTTTTTTTGATAACGCTCTAGCGATAGCGACGCGTTGTTGTTCACCGCCACTTAATTCGCTTGGAAACTTCTTTCTTTTATCCGCTAAACCAACGGCTTCAATATAAGGAAGAATATCTTTATTGTTAGCTAAATCCGCACCCATTCTGACATTCTTTTCGACATTTAAATGTGGAAGTAAATAGTATTGTTGGAATATAAAAGCGGTGTTTTCCTTACGGAACTTGGTTAGTTCCTTTTCTTTCATGCTTTCTAAATGATAGTCATCGTAAGAAACAGAACCTTCATCAATACTTTCAAGTCCGGACATGACATTAAGCAAAGTGGACTTACCAGAACCAGAGGCCCCTAATATGACGACAAATTCTCCGTTTTCAATTGTTAAAGAGACTTCATCTAACGCTTTAAAACGACTTTCGTTTTTACCATAATATTTGGTTAATTTATCTATCTTAATCATGATGTTATTTTCCTAACTTTTCTTTTAATAAGGATTTAAA
>CACZNF010000102.1 GCA_902782395.1 uncultured Erysipelotrichaceae bacterium
GCGCTTTTACCAACATACATTGTGAATTTTTCATAATTAAGAGAAACACCAGAGACTGTCCCAGTATTTTGTTGAGTGTTATTTGAATTGTTGTTTTGATTATTACCGTTATTACACGCGGCTATAGATAAGGCAAATAAGGCGAGAGGTAATAATATTAAACTTTTCTTCATAATGATTTCTCCTCTCCGATGAATGGAAGAATGGAGATTTCTAAATTGCCATTCTTCACTCTTAATTCATCAATAAATTCTTTTTCATCTTTAATGTCTTTAAACTCAATGCGATAAGAGAGTCTAAATAAAGATCCCATCGCTGTGGTTTTAACTTCTACGAGTTCATTGCTTTTTAAATAATTAGCGAATGTATCATTGAATACATCGCTATACTCTAATGTTTCAGGGATAGTTATTTTTAATATCTTTTCACCGTTAAATCTCTTATTAGAAAAGAGATGGGTGGATGTTAATAACAAATATAGACCAGCGACCACTACTGCGAATATCGCGGCTAAAGCAACATAACCTAAGCCACAGATTAATCCACTAGCGATACCAGCGAATAAAAGAAGTAATTCTTCCGCTTTAGCGTTTTGGCTTCTAAATCTAATTAAGCCTAAGGCTACTGCAATTGTGGCGATTCTTACTGCGCCTGAAGATGTGTTGTCTAAAAAGATTGAAACCATAGAGACAACTGCAGCAACGATAATTGGCATAATCGCGGAAGTAATAAAGAAACTTTTAGTGCCTCTTAACTTTAAAGAGACTAAGAAAGTGAAAAGACAACTAATAAGGAAAGCAATCGCAATAATGATTAAAGCGATAACTACTTTATCCATCTTTTCACCTAATAAATTAAACAGTGAGTTCATGTGATTTCTTCCTTTCGTTAATAATATTGTTAATATTCATAATCTTTGTGTAAGCGGTACCAACTTTAGAGAAGGTAGTTTTATATATCTTTCCTTTGGAAAGGATATTAGCTAACCATAAAGGCATTTCTTGTTGCACTTTGATTTCTAAGATAGCTTCTCCTGGATTTAATAAAGGAGTGCCATCCATTGAAGTATGAAGATTAAGGTCATAGGCTCTATATCGAGGATTTTCATCGATTGTTAAACGAATATCTCCAACGATTTCTTTATATGATGTACGGTCATAGGCAATCATGATTTTAGGTTCTAAAGTTTGATAGAGGTTTCTAAAATAAACCATCTCTTTAGCGATTTGACCTTCACTAATATCGTCTAGTTCGTAATTTAAGAATCTAGAGACTTCATCTTCTGAAGTTTCGATACGTCTTTTATAAACAACACCTTCACATTTTCTTTTGATTTCTAAATATGCGGGTTTACCGTTTTTAATAAGACCATAACTTCTTAAACGGATCTTCTCCTTATAAGAGGGTTTTTCAATGGACCTTCTTATAAGGCGATAATCAGGAGTGTCGTAATAAATGGAGGCAATTGATGTCTTGCCGTATTGGTCTATAACCATATGGTCTTTTAAAGCATCCTTAAGGAATACTAGCTGTTCCTTATTAAGGATGAACTTCATTTCATAACGTTTCATGACAGTAATAACATCCATATATTTGACCCCCTTTCCGTTATGACAAAAGAGATATGAAAGAATTTATAAAGTACCTCTATTGTCAGTTCCATATTAAAAAAACAAACTTAAACGAAGTTAAAATCAAAAATCTTTTTCGCTAGTTTGTTTTTTAGAAGGAAATATTGAAGTAAATTTTGTTGTCTTTAATAGAAACGCTAATCTTACCTTTATGTAGTTCTACAATCTCTTTTGCGATACTTAAACCAATACCAGAGCCTTCCTTTTTGCTATTTCTTGGACTACGGTAGAATCTTTCGAAGAGTTGATTAACATCCACTTCTTTATCATCTGTATCGTTAGAGAATAATATTTCTAATTTGTTTTTATTAGTCTTTTTAAGATTGAAAATAATTTCACCTTCAGGGGTCGTATATTTAAGCGCGTTATCTAAGAAGATATAGAATAATTCATTAATTAAATATTTATTCGCGCGCACTTCAATATCTTCATCAATATCACTTTTAAATTTGAATCCTGATTTCTCGTATGTTGGTAAGAAAGCATCCACGGATTCTTTCGCTAATTGGGAAATAGAGAAAACACTAAATGGATAGTTTTGTAAATTAGCCTCATCAAGTTTAGAAAGAGTGACTAATTGATTAGTCATCATTGTTAATCTTCTCACTTGATCAGCGATAGAATCAGTCCATTCATTTTCACCATGGTCCATTTTCAAGATTTCTACATCAGTATTAATAATAGTTAAAGGTGTCTTAAGCTCATGAGATGCATTAGTGATAAAGGCTTTTTGTTTACGATATGATTCTTCACTAGTTCTAAAGACAAAGTGTGAAGAAACAATAATAAGCGCAGCGATAATAGAATAACTAACTAAAGCGATAATAATAGAAGTTGCTAACCAGTTATTTAATGAGTTTCTACTTTCAGTAGTATCAACGAATACGACATATGTCGCGGTAAATGGTACTTCTTCATCCACAAGCTCGTAATCCATTCTATAACCAGTATTATTCCATGAAGCAGAATAGTAGCGTTGTTTCGCAGTATCAGTTTTAGTGTCTACCTTATAGGAATAGTTACCAATTTTACCTTTTATTTTCTTGCTCGCTAAGACATCAATAGCCATTTGTTGATCAGCTTCTTTATCTGTGGAAATCATATGGAAATAGGTATATTCCACAGAACCATCAGTATTAAAAACAGTAATAAAATATTGACCACGTGGATCGTCTTTGCTTGGATCAGACACTGTGAAATGGAATTCACTTGGCTTTTCTGGTGGTTCTTGTCCTTGACCTTCTCCACCTGGTTGTCCTGGTTGTCCAGGTTGCCCTGGTTGACCACCCCAACCGCCTTGGCCTTGGCCTTGACCTTGAGTTGTATAATCAAAAGAGTTTTGTTTCACTAATGATTCACGTTCTCTTTCTTCAACTTGATCTAAAAGAGTAGCGGTATCGCGTTCCGCTTTCGCATAGTTAGATATATTAATGGCCGCGATAGTCGCGGCTAAAACTAAGAAAATGGAAAATAACGCGCTTAATATAAAGCGGAGCCTTAATTTCTTAATCATTTTGATACTCCAAATAGTAGCCTTGATAACGAATTGATTTAATCTTCACATTAGATTTAATCTTTTCAATTTTCTTTCTTAAGTAAGAAATAAAGACCCAAACATTTTCACTCGTGGAATATGATTCAATATCCCAAGCATTTTTAGATATGGTTTCTAAAGAAACAACATTACCTTTAGCTTTCATTAATAAGGTCATGATTTGCATTTCTTTATTCATTAAGGTGACTTTATCATCTTTCGTGGATAACACTAGTGTATTGATATCGAGTTCTAAATCCCCAAACGAAAGCACTTCCGCTTCATCATAAGCGGGTTTACGACGGAGTAACGCTCTAATACGAGCGAGTAATTCGTCGACCACAAATGGTTTTGGTAAATAATCATCTGCGCCTAAATCTAAGCCAACTATTTTATCTTCAGTTGTGCTTTTCGCAGTGAGCATAA
The DNA here is from genome assembly GCA_902782395.1 of uncultured Erysipelotrichaceae bacterium. The sequence continues at coordinate 3,592 of CACZNF010000102.1, forward strand.
TAATTGGTGTATTAATCTTTTTACTTCTTGCTCGTTTAAGTACTTCTAAACCATCATTAACTTTAGGTAACATGATGTCTAAGATGATGACATCGTATTTATATTGATCAAGGAAGATTAAAGCTTCTTCACCATCAAAAGCACTGTCCACAACGAATGAGTTACGTTTCAAAACAGTTGAGAGCGCTTTATTGAGCTGTAAAGAATCTTCCACTAAAAGTAATTTCATACTTAAACAATGAATATATAACCTTAAATAAACCTTAAATGGCCCATTTTAGAAGAGAGCGGATATGATTTTAAGGACAGAACAGATACTTTTCTTAATACCTCTAAACCTGTAGTTTTGAGGAACGCGTTTGCTCTTTTTAATCATTTCTTCAAAGTCTTCTGCGATTTCATTCATGCAGTTACATTTATAAAGTATCGCGCCACACTCAAAGTGATGCACAAGGCTCCTAAAATCGAAATTAATCGTGCCCACAAAGCCTAATTCGTTGTCCGCTAAAACGGTCTTCATATGATTAAATCCAGGGGTATAGGTATAGATTTTAACACCAGCATCTAATAAGAACTTAAAGTTGGATTTAGCCATCCAATAAGCAAGTCTCTTATCAGGAATACCTGGCACAATAAGATTTACTTCTACACCTCTAAGAGCGGCATTTCTCATCGCATCTAATAAACTATAAGTTGGGATTAAATATGGCGTGGAAATATAAACCTTTTCTTTCGCGTAATTAAGAATATTGATATAGGTTTGTTCACCAATAAGAGCGTTATCAATACCACCAGGACCATCACCAAATGGCATCACATAGCCTTCATCTTCATATTCTGGATAATCATAATCTAAATATTTATTGAAGTTACTAACCCAACCGCAACATAAATTGAAGTTTTGAAGGAAGATAACTAACAAGTTATTAATTGCACTACCTTCAATCTTCACCATCGTATCTTTCCAATAGCCAAATCTTTTAATTTCATTAGCGTATTCATCAGCGAGGTTCATACCACCAGTAAAGGCCATCTTATGGTCAATGATGACAATCTTTCTATGATCACGGTTATTATAAACACCAGAAAGGATTGGTCTAAATGGATGGAACTTATAACATTGAATACCATATTGTTTTAAGATTTTTGGTGTTTTTGGGGAGATAGTACCACTACAACCCATATCATCATAAACAATACGTACATCAACACCGTCCTGCGCCTTTTGGATTAAAATCTCCTTCACAGCGTCCCATTCTTTACCATCAGTAATGATAAAAAATTCCATGAAGATGAATTCTTCCGCTAACTTTAATGATTCGATTAATTCTGGGAAGAACTCTTCACCAGTTTTATAGTAAGTGACTCTATTACCTTTATGAGCGCCTAGTTTGGTCACGCTTTTAACATATTTAAAGGTACCATATGCCCTATCTAGTTCTTCACCAACTTGTGATATCTCGTTTTTGCTAAGTTTGAAATATGAACGATAGGCATTAACAGTGGCACCGACAATGAGCTTGTCTCTTTTGTTTAAACCATGATTACCAAAGATTAAGAAAATCATTGATGTGAAGAATGGTAATAGAAGCATACCCACAATCCAAGGAATCTTAAATTCTGGATCTTCTGGTTTATTAACGATTTTAAAGAAGATAATAACCGCGACAATAAAGACGATTAATCTCAAAAGCAAATAAACAAGCATGACAACAAGTTGAACATTTTCATTTGCCTCACCAAGAATGACTTCTAAGAAATTCTCAAGGAAGAACTGAATAAAAATAAAGACCGCTAGTTCTAATAAAAGTATGATTAGAACAATGAAATAGCCAGAAAATAGGTTTCGAAAAAACTTCTTCATATTTCGTCCTCCCTGAATGATTGTTAGTTATATATTAGCACGTATTGTGCTATTTTTCATTCTTATCTATTGCATTACTTTGTAAAAGGTCTATGATACTCACTTGTATGATTGCCACGATTGTCATTAGCGTTATTACATTTCTAGGAATCACATTATCCACTCTATTCTTCCCAAGAATTAAGTTAGGGAAGATTACTTTAGATACATATTGGATTGTCGCTATTATTGGAGCGCTTATCTTAGTCATTGCGCAGTTATGTCCAATTGGAGAAATTAAAAACTCTTGGACAAGTAGCGCTGCTATTAATCCACTGAAGATATTAGTTTTATTCTTCTCTATGACTATACTCTCCATCTTTTTAGATGAAGTTGGTCTATTTAAATATCTTGCTTCTTTAGCGGTTTCTAAAGCTAAAAATAGTCAATTGACTTTATTCTTTGCCTTATATTTCTTAGTCTCTTTCTTAACAGTATTCACATCTAACGATATTGTGATATTAACTTTCACTCCATTTATTTGTTTCTTCTGTAAGAGAACTAAAATCTCACCTTTACCATTTTTAATCGCGGAATTTACCGCG
>CACZNF010000103.1 GCA_902782395.1 uncultured Erysipelotrichaceae bacterium
ATCTTATCAACTTTCTTAAATGACTTAACTCTGTTAAAACCATCTATGATGACATTATCGATATCCGCCATTGATTCGATTTTGACATAACCTTCTGGAGTATGGTAAATCTCACTAACGGTTGCGTCTGTTTTATCGATATATGGATAATTCAACGAGATGTATGAACTCCACATATTCTTAATCATCTTTTTAGGATCGGAGTAACTATACTTATCGCAGCTAGTTAAAGTAATGGGCATTAACAAAATCGGTAATGTGAGTAGAACACTTCTTTTACTTTTCATAGTTAGCTCCTCCTATTTTATTTGATTTTATCGATATAATTATGAAGATAAGGTTATTATTTTTCAATTAATATCGTCATAAAAAACAACCTGTATTTGAGGTTGCTTTTATCTAAGACTTTCTAAGACTTTTTCAAAGTATTCAGGAAGTGGTATTTCGAACACCATTTCCTTTTTTGTTTGTGGATGGATAAGTTTTAACTTATACGCGACGAGTAATTGTCCGTCTTTATAAAGTTTATCGTAGTTCTTACCAGCGTATAATGGGTCACCTTCTACAGGATAGCCAATCGCGGACATATGGACACGAATTTGATGGGTACGACCTGAGACTAATTGGCATTTCACTAAAGTGTGGTTAGCAAATCTTTCCACTACTGAGAAATGAGTAATCGCGGGTTTACCTTCTTTAGTGACCGCCATTTTTTGACGGTTATTTTTATCTTTACCAATAGGCATTTCCACTGTGCCACTATTTTCTTTAATCACACCACGCACTAAAGCCATATATTCTCTCGCCATTGTGTGGTCTTTAAGTTGTTCTGCTAAGAAATGATGGGCATTATCGTTTTTAGCCACACATAATAAGCCAGAAGTATCTTTATCAATACGGTGAACAATACCTGGACGGATAACGCCGTTAATAGAAGAAAGGGAATCCGCTTGGAACATAAGAGCGTTCACAAGTGTACCTGAGTAATGGCCGTTCGCAGGATGGACAACCATCCCTTGAGGCTTATTGATAATGAGGATATCCGCGTCTTCATAAACGACATCTAATGGGATATCTTCTTCCTTTATGTCGCTCTTTTGATCCACTAATTCTTCAATGAAAATCTCATCGTTTTCCTTAACCTTTATCGAAGGCTTTTCTTGTTTACCATTTAAGAGGATTTTGCCTTCCTCAATAAGCTTAGTAATATAAGAACGTGAAAGTTCGCTGTTGAGGAGACTAACAGCCTTATCAAATCTTTCACCATTTTCTTTAAAACTAACGATGTATTTCATATGTTTACTAAATAACTACTAATTATTTACTTTCTTCGTCCTGCTTCTTTTCCATTTCAAGTTTCTCTTGTTCACTCTTAGAAAGCACCTTTTTAGGAGCGCCAACTTGCTTAACTTTTGTTTTATTTCTCTCGCGATAGTCTTTAACCTCGCTAACGATAACATAAACAACGAGCATAAAGGCCGCAACAACGATACAACTATCAGCAATGTTGAAGTTATAACCCCAGAACCAATAGAAGTCAATCCAGTCTACGACCATGCCAGAAAATAGACCACTTTCACCTTGTAATGGACCATAGAAAATACGGTCAATCATGTTACCAATTGCCCCAGTAACAACCATAATTAAAGCGGCTCTCACAATGAGCTTTGTTTCTTTTCTTTTCCAAATTAAATAGAAGATTAAAGCCGCACTAATGAGGGAGGCGACAATTAAATAAATTGTTCTACTAACATTTGGATCATTAGCGCCAAAACCAAAGGCGGCATTAGGATTTAAAACATAACTAATATGGACAAAACCCCAGTCCGCAATAAGAGCTGGTGCGGTCATACCAGATGCCATAATCACTTGTTTAGTAATGATATCTATTGCTAAAAGCAATACAGCAAGCCAAATAAATGATTGATAGAACCATTTAAGGCCTTTTAATAAATTCTCTTTCATTATTTGACTACCTCAGCGCAGCGTTTGCATAAATATGTACCATCTTCTTGAAGGACAGCGTCACTTTCATAGTTCCAGCATCTTTCACAGAAGTGACCTGGGTGATGAATAACCTTAACTTGAGTATTTTGATAGTTAGCACCATCATTATCTTCTTCATTAATTTCACTAACGACGAATAATTGGTTTCTAAGTTTCTTATCAAAACTATTAAATAACTTTCTTAAATCTTCGTTATTAAATTTCACAGAAACATAAGCTTCTTGAGCGGAACCAATAACTTTGTTATTTCTTGCTTCTTCTAAAGCTTTTAAAACATCATCTCTTAAGAGTTTGAAGTTATCATATTCTTTTAAGAGTTCAGCGTTAACTTCGTGATATTTTGGATAATCGTAATATTGAGGATTAGATTTTCTTTCTCCTGGCATATTGCGGTTGAATTCATCCATAGTAAATGGAAGGATTGGGTTAAGAAGTCTTAATAATGTTTCACCGACTACGTATAAAGCGGTTTGTACTTGTCTTCTTCTTAAGGAATCCTTAGCTTCACAGTAAAGCACATCTTTATTGATGTCTAAATAGAAGCTACTTAAGTCTGTGGACATGAATGTCATGATGTCACTTGTGGCTTCACCAAAGTTGTATTTATCGAAAGCTTCAGTGACATTCTTAACTAATAAGTTAAGAGATTCTAAGATATATTGATCTGGTTTAGCGAATTCATCAACCTTTGTCGCAGGGTCAAAGTCCACTAAGTTCCAGGAGATGAACTTTAATGTATTACGGATTTTACGATATTGGTCAGCCACTTGTTTGATTAAGTTTTCACCAATACGAACATCTTGTTGATAATCAACACTAGCAACCCAAAGTCTTAAGATATCAGCGCCGTACACATTAGCGATCTTTGTAGGATCAACACCATTACCTTTGGATTTATGCATTTGTTCCCCGTGTTCGTCTAAGACCCAACCATGGGAGACAACATTCTTAAATGGAGCGACGTCATGAGTGGCAACACTTAGAATAAGTGAAGAGTTAAACCAACCACGATATTGGTCACTACCTTCAAGATATAAATCACTTGGATATTTAATACCTCTATCGTTTAAGACACCATTCCAAGAGGAACCACTATCGAACCAAACGTCCATAATGTCTTTTTCTTTAACGAATTTGCCGTTAGGTGAATGTGGATTTGTGTAACCTTCTGGCAATAAGTCTTTGGCATCTCTTTCATACCAGACGTTACTACCAAACTCTTTAAAGAGTTTAGCCACATGGTCAAATACCGCTTTATCGATGATTGGTGTTTCATCTTCCGCATAGAAGATTGGGATTGGGACACCCCACGCTCTTTGACGGGAAATACACCAGTCAGCGCGGTCTTTAATCATATTCACCATTCTGGTTTCACCCCAGGCTGGATACCATTTGACGTTATGAATTTCGTTTAAGAGTTTTTCTCTAATTGGTTCAATTGAGCAGAACCATTGTTTGGTGGCTCTAAAGATGACTGGTTTATGTGTTCTCCAGTCATGTGGATAGCTATGAGTAAATGTTGTGTGTTTAAGTAAGGCACCATTTTTAGTGAGGATTTCTAAAACGACATCATTAGCCTATTCATAGAACAGACCTTCGAGCCTTTCGCCTGTACCTTTCATTAATTTACC
>CACZNF010000104.1 GCA_902782395.1 uncultured Erysipelotrichaceae bacterium
ATCAGTGTATGCGCTTTTATAAATAAAAGAATGGTCATATAACTCCCAGGAGAAAGCATCATGTTGCATTAATAAAGCATTAGAGGAAGCGACAATCTTTTTATGACGATATTCATGCATTAAACGTCCAATAATTGATTCGTCTGGTGTGTAATCATGAATTAATGGATCGATACTTTTATAATTTTCGTCATATCCAGCGGGTGGAAAGTTAGGAGCGTCAAAGGAATAGATGCCCAACAACTTATTTTTCTTTTTTAAAGACTTTGCCGCACTGATGGCTAAACGTCCACCTTTGGAGTGGCCACCCACATAAAACTTCTTAAAGAAGAAAAAGTATGCGACTTCATTAAGATAATTAACCGCTTCAACTTCACTTGGAACCATCTCTAGATAGGCCATATTGAAGTCTTCTTTCCAACCTAAAGTCGTGGAGTCAGTGCCACAGAAAGAGACATAGGCAAAATCATGAAGAATTAAAGTAATGGCTTGGAACTGTTTTTCTGCATGTTTATCATGAACTTTTTTAAACCACGCGAATTTGATACCCTTAAATCTATTTGCCATGCAAATATTCTTTGTCATCTCAATATATTTAAGCTTTCTTTCAGTGGTTTTGTGAGGTGGTTTATATTCATTAATTCTTTTTAATAAATCTTCGCTAGAATAAATAGTTTTTTGATTATTTAACTCATCAAAAGGGAAGTAAGAAACCATCGCTAAAAGAAGAGCGTCCACTTCGTTAAATGGTAGTTCTTTAAACTCAACTTTTTGATATTTATTTAAGTAATCTAAAACTTGCATACATCTATCTTAACACATCAATAAAAATGCCGTTATTTTTAGTTTATAAAAAATAATTTCTAGTGTATGATACTTATGGTTATTGAAAATTAACCCCCAACATCATTATTGATTTTTTCGTCTATCGATTAGACAAAGAGAGGTTAATATGAAAAAAGCTTGGCTAGTTATCAACACATTTATTCATTCCGTCAAATTTATGACTCTTTATGATATGCTTTCAACAGCATTCAAGATTCGTAATGTTGAACTTAAGATTAAACGTGCGGAAGATATTACTTTAGAGATCGGTGGAAAGATTAAAAATAAACCTGATTTCGTGATCTTTTGGGATAAGGATTGCTACCTTGCTCAACGCCTTGAAGGTCAAGGAATTAAGTTATTCAATAACGGCATGACCATCATTGCCTGTGATAATAAAATTTTGATGTATGAAATCCTCGCGATGAAAGGCATTAGAATTCCTCGTACATTCGCCGCTCCTAAAACATTTGAGGGCTTTGAATATAATAGACGTGAATTTATTGCTACCGCCGCCAAAGAACTTGGTTTACCTATGGTAATTAAAGAAGCTTATGGTTCATTTGGTGAACAAGTTTACTTAGTTCACACAATTGAAGAAGCTAATGAACTAGTAGATAAATTTGGCGCAAAAGACTTCTTAATGCAAGAATATATCGCCTCCTCTAAAGGCAGAGATGTGAGAGTTAATGTTGTCGGTGGTAAAGCCGTTGTCAGCATGCTTAGAGAAAACGAAAATGATTTCAGAAGCAACATCTCTCATGGTGGTAGCGGTAAGAAGTTTAATCCAGGTAAAAAGTTTACCGATTTAGCCATCAAAGCAGCGAAGGCCATTGGTGTTGATTTCGCTGGTGTTGACGTCTTGTTCGGCCCTAATGGTGAACCTATTATTTGTGAACTTAACTCTAATCCACAGTTTGGTTCTACCTATAAATATACTGGCGTCAATTTAGCGGATGCGATCGCTGACTACGTCTTAAAGCATATATGATAAGTGGGTTAATCATTTATAACGCTGTTGACACTAAAAAGAATCAATGGTTCATTGATGAATTTTTACAAAAGTTAAATGATGAGGAGATTTCCTTGTCATTTTTAGATGAAGAGTTCCTTAGCGATTACATCGAAACCCATCATGTTGATTTTGTTATTTACCGCGCTAGAAATTACAAACTAGTGGAGCTACTTGAGCAAAAAGGTATCAAAGTATTTAACAATTCTTTAGTTAACAAAACCGCTAATGATAAATATCTCACCTATAAGATGCTTAAGGATAACAATCTACCTTATATTGAGACATTTGATAAACCAAAGATTTATCCATGCATTATGAAAAGTGTTTCAGGCCATGGTGGTCAAGAAGTCTTTCTCATCAATAGTGAGGAACAAAGACAAGACATTTTAAATAAGCATCCTTCATTAGAGTTTATCTACCAAGATTATTTAAAAAATGACGGTGATGTCCGTCTTTATCTCTTAAATAAAAGTGTGATTACATCAATAAAAAGAGAAAACAAGCAAGATTATCGCAATAACTTTTCTTTAGGTGGAAGTGTTTCTATATATGAGCCAAATAAAGAGATGAAAGAGGCTGCGCTTAAGATTGCTAACTTATTAAACGCTGACTTTATTGGCGTGGATTTTTTACTGACTAAAGACGGCTACAAGATTATTGAAATCGAAGATCCTGTTGGTTCCAGAATGGTTTATCAAGCCACCGATATCGACATCATCTCTCGCTATATTGAGTACATCCGCAATAATATCTAATCAGCGCTTGTCTTGATTAGAATATTATTTTCAGTCATACTTTTCTTATGGAAAACGAAATCAATACGTTAACTTATGAAAATACAAAAACAACATTCACTGGTACAACAAACAATATTGAAACTAGTGATGAGTTAACTGCCGCTCCTTTGTATCAAGATAAGATGGGTACAGCTTATTCTAAGAGCAAAGCGGTGTTACGTGTTTTTAATTTTACGGGTATTTCTTTAATCCTCACTGCCGCAGCGATTAAAACGGGCACCTTAATTGCGAACGCCTATGTTCTTAATCCGCCTTCTTTGGGTGATGTTAATTATGTCGTTAAAGACGGTCAATTCACCGCTACATTTAGCGTCTCTAATCCAAGAGGTTATATGACTAACTATTATCTCTATATCAATGATATAGAAGTGTTAAATGGTGAGTGTACAGAAGAGAAAGAATACACTGTTAATTACGATAAGTTAAATGTTAAAGATGCAGGTCGTTTCTATGTCGAATTTACTAATAAAGTCGACTATAAACAAACAATTGAAAATCATACATTTGTAGTGGAGGAATAAAATATGCAAGAAGTTAAAAAAGGTAATTGGTGGCAAAGAAAAACCAAAGAACAAAAAACCAGTTTTGTGTTCGCAGTTATAATATTTGTCATTTCTTTAGTGGGTTTCATTCTCTTAATGAACGCTAGAGCGTTTGTTAGTAAAGAAATATGTGACTCTTTCTATGGCGAGGATGTCGCTAATGGTTGGATTGCTTTAGGCAAGGTACTCGCCGAAGGTTCAGCTAAATGGTTTGTGAGTATCGTTTTCTTATTCATGGCGATTACTTTAATCTTTATTGCCACATTTATAACACACTTATTTGGCAGCAAATCCCGCAAAGCAAAAACCGTTTCCTCGTTAGTGAGATCAATTATCAAATACGTCACAATTGTCGCTTTAATTTGTGTGATTCTTGTGGTCTGGGGT
>CACZNF010000105.1 GCA_902782395.1 uncultured Erysipelotrichaceae bacterium
ATTGCCTACAGTGGTAAATTCGCTCTTGGTAGCAATACTGCGACATTAAAATCAGTAAAATTGACTGACAATATTAACTTTACTAGTGAATATCGTGCCGCTATTAGTGCCGCTTGTGTGGCTAATGGCTTTACACAAAATCCAAAGAACGAATACAGTTGCTATATTGATATAGGTGAAATGAGATTAACAGTTGGTACAACTGGTTCAATGTTCACTGTCATGTACATGGCTAACGCTTAATTATGAAAAAACACTTATCACTTCTCTTTGCTTTATTAATTTCTGCTTGTTCAGGTCCTGTTAGCAGTGCAACTTCTAGCATCACTTCTGAACCAGTGATTTCATCAAGCGAAGAAACAACTACTTCGATAGTGGGCTCAACATCCACATCATCTACCAGTGTGATAAGCTCAACAAGCACAACATCATCTATTACTTCGAGCTCTAGCAGTTCAAGTTCATCTACTATAAGTAGTTCATCTTCAAGTTCATCTATTCCTAGCAGTTCTAGCTCTAGCAGCTCCAGTTCTTCTAGTTCAAGCTCATCTAGCAGCAGCTCCAGTTCCAGTAGTAGTTCCAGTTCTCAAGGAGGAGAGCAAATCCTCTCCTCTTCTGAGGCTTTTAACAAGTTAAATGAAGGATTGAAACTTAAAAACTCAACCTTCTTTGTTGAAGGCTATATCGAAGAAAAACTTATTGGTGATCGAATTCTCGCTAATCATTACTATGGTGCATATGCTGATTATTATGGTGATGAAGGCTATTTCCATTATTTAGATCAAGGAATCTTCCAATATTCTAAAGATGAACAAGGAAATATCAGTGTTAATAACTGCAAAAGCCTTAAGAACATTCCTATGTCTGAATTCTTCTATACAACCTATGAGTTTTATAGATTAAGAAACAAATGGAAAACCACAACTACAGATTATATTTATTCATCAACCAATTCAGAATTGGGCGCTATGATTCAAGAATTAGGCGGCGCAGGTATCTTTAATGAAGTGGCTAAATCATATTCTAGCAAACTAGAAATAGCTACTGATGGCTTATCTGCTACCTATACATGTACTGTAAAAACAGATGGATTTGGCGATAATACTGTCTCCATCTTAGTTAAAGACTTAGGCACAACTACTGAACCAGTCGTGGAGGAGTTCCTTGCTAATGCCACACCTCTAGTGAGCACTAACGATTTCCCTAGTGAAGTTAAAGAAGGCTTTAAAGAAATGCTTGGCAATTATTTACCAGCGCCAGAAGGTATTAGTTACGCTCATTATTTTGAAGTATTCAAAGTTCAAGGTGTACTCTCTAAAGTCTCTTATGAAGACTTCATCGTGGGCGATCAAGTAGATAACTACCGTCAAATCCTTTTAGACTTTGGTTTTACCTTATCAAACAAAACTGATATTGATGGTGATTTGAAGAACTATGGTTTTGTGACTTGGTATTACGATATCACCGTGGAAGGACAAAGCTTTCAAGCTAAACTATTCTTTTATCCAAAAGTAAATTTAGAGACTTTCGAACAAGGAATGTATCCAAATGGCATCTTCCATTTAGAAGTATCTAGATAAACCAATAATTCTAAAAAATACACAAAGAAAAAAAGCCCGCAGCAATGTGGGTTTTCTTTTATTTTTGATAGAAAAACGCTCATTTGCGATACAAAAATGTGTAGGTGTAACACGCGAAATACGTTATACTGAAAGAGCAGATGAAAACGTTATCAAAGATTTGGAATGGTTTTTTAGATATTTTTGGTATCCGCAAAAATAGTAAATATGTAAAGAACTATCTTAACGAAGCAAACATGAGATCCGCGATTTTCATGTCCTCCGTTATTTTTGTTCTTGAAGTTTGGCTTGTTATTAGACAAACAAATAAATATATCGTTCCAACACTCTTGGACCCAAATAATACCTATAGCTGGTTTAGAGTGGTGTTCTCTAACACATCTCTTTATTTCTTGATGATGTTCTTTGGTCTAGCAATGCTAGTTTATTCCGCTCAATACGTGAGTCAAAGAAAATCGCTTCGAAAGATGATTATCTCCATTGTTGCTGCGGGATTATCTATTGCTTTGTGTTGCTTACTACCGTTGGAATTTAAATATGGGTCAATCAACTTAGCGGACCCAAGTAAGGCTAAAGTCATACGTGGTGTATTTAGATTACTGTTTTATGTCTCTGTTTTCTTGTTTGACGTTGGTATTATTATCGCTAACATCTATCGTTATAAAGGTGGTAGAAACGCTAATTTAGGTTCCGTTTTAATCATTTCCTTATTCGCGCTTGTTTGTTTAATGTTTGGTGTGATGGTCTCCTATGGAGATTTTATTAGTTCTAAAGTTTATACAGATGTTGATTTAAACGGTAAAACCGCCAATGTATTGATAAATGACGATAAAAACAAACAAATTATTTGTTTCTTAATGTTTACCATCTATATCGGTTGCTTATTAATTTGGAATCCATTAATCTCAATCGGTATTTTAGGAACATTGTTCCTTGGCTTCTATTTCGCCATTAACCATGTCGCTGGTTTAGGTGGCAGAGTGGTGCCAGAAGGTGACAAGATTAACTACATCACATTCTTCATCTCCTTAACCATGGTCTGTATTTCCATCTTTAACCAACGTATTAGTGAAGCTAAAAAAGATGAAGAACTCGAAGAGTTAGCCACGAAAGATAAGATTTCTGGTTTATTATCATTTGAATATTTTTGCATTCTCGGCAGAGATAAAATGCATCAAGGTGACTTAGGTCAAGGTGGTGGTGCTTATCTCTTCTTAAACCTCACAGGTTTCAAGATTTATAACGACCAAAAAGGTTTTGAAAGAGGCAACCTTTTCTTAAAAGAAACAGGTCAAATAATTACTGAGGTGTTCCCAGATTCCTTAATTACTCGTCAATCTGACGACCACTTTGTGGTCTTCACTAAAAATGAAAATTTAGAAGAAAAGATTAAACGCATTAATGAAATGCTTGAGGCTAGAGACCCAGACGTTCGTATTGGCATGAAAGCGGGTATCTATATCACCACAAACCCAGATGAACGTGTCCGTATCTGTGTGGAAAGAGCTAGATATGCCTATGGTAACTTAAAGCAACTCGTTGGTAATCATATTTTTGATTACTACGATGAAGAAATGCATGACGATTATTTAATGGCCCAATACATTGTTACTCATATTGATGAAGCCATTAAAAATGGCTACTTAAAAGCCTACTATCAACCAGTAGTGTGGTCTAAGGGTAGAACCTTATGTGGCGTTGAAGCCTTAGCGAGATGGATTGATCCAAGATATGGATTCCTCTCTCCAGGTAAATTTGTTCCTGTCTTAGAAAGCTCACAACTTATCTATAAATTAGATAAAGAAATCTTAAGACTTGTCTGTCAAGACATCCGATTGAACCTTGATAAGGGTTTAACAGTCTTACCAGTTTCCATTAACTTCTCGAGAGCGGACTTTGGTGTAATTGATATTGTGCAAGTCGTTGATGAAACAGTCAAACAATATGACATCCCTCATGATTTACTTCACTGAAAGCGCTTTAACTGATGAGGAAGACATCTTAAAGAACACAATTAATCGTCTCCATGAAAAAGGCTTTGCCACATGGCTTGACGACTTTGGCAGTGGTTATTCTTCTTTCAATGTCTTGAAAGATTATGAATTCGATGTCTTAAAACTCGATATGAAATTCTTAATGGGCTTTAATGGTAATGAAAAAGCTAAGTCTTTAATTAGATCAGTCATCGCTATGGCGGATCAAATTGGTATGAAGACATTATGTGAAGGTGTAGAAACCGCTGAACAAGCCGCTTTCTTAGAAGAAGCTAGCTGTGGTAGACTCCAAGGTTACTTATACGGTAAACCTCTCACATATGATGAACTGATGGGCCGTATTGCAAACGGAGAATACAATCTCGCTAAAGAGTTAATTAAATAGGGGACAAGCAGTTCCCTTTTTAAGTCCGCAAAATTCTTGTTGTTTTATTTTATAAAATAGTTTAAAGTAAACCCCTGCGATAAATACAAAATCAGTCGCAAAAATAATAGTTTCTATAAAGCTTTATTTATATTAAAATAAAACTAGA
>CACZNF010000106.1 GCA_902782395.1 uncultured Erysipelotrichaceae bacterium
CTTTTATTTGCTACTATATGAACATGAAAATTTTGTTAGTCAGTGATTCGCATAGTGATTATGCTTCTTTAGATCGCTTAGCGGCTATGTATCCAAACATGGATTTATATTTACACGCTGGAGATAGCGAACAGGATGAATGGAGTATTAAGCCTTTTATATCTGTTAGAGGTAACTGTGACCACTATTATGACTTTCCTAATTTTTTAATAATTCCCTCACCATATGGGAACATTTTTATCCAGCATTTACCATTTGTGTCCAAAAGTACCATCGATGAACATAACGCTAAGATTGTCATACATGGACACACACATACTCGTAGAAATGAAAAGAAGAATGGTATATTATATGTAAATCCGGGAGCAATCAGCTATGCCCGGGATAAGTATGATGGTAGTTACGCCATCCTCGAAATTGACTCTAATCATGTAGACGTTAAGTTCTACACGTTAAAATAAAAGGAACATTACTATGAAAATCAACAAAGAATTGGTCACCCAATTTGTTCAGGGTGCTTCGGCTTTGCTTAAAACTTCACGCCGTTTTAGCAACATCTATCACCAAATGATGGAACAAAACAAAAAGAGAGTTTACGCCGAATTTTTTAATTTGAACAACAGAATTAAAAGCTATAAGTATAGCAAGATGGATGAGAACGTTAGAAAGTACGCTCTTTATTTATCTAATAAGATTAAGAAAGAAGGCACAAACCGTGTCATCTTAAAAGTCGCTAACTCCCCAGCCTGGGGCGAAATCTTCTGGGCTTTATTAATGGCAGGCTTTGTCCCAATGCTCATTGACGCTAAGCTCCCAAGAGAAAACGTTATTAACTTAGCTAATCAAGGTAAAGCCATCGCTATTATTAGTGATGATAACCACGAATATACACTTAATAAAGTCAGAGTGGATAATATCCTACAAAACGCTAAAGAATGTATGACAAATCCTTCTTGGGCTGATGAAGTTATCTTCTCTTCCAGTGGCACAACTGGTGACGCCAAACTCATGGTTTTCAATGGTGAAAACTTCGTTAACCAAGTATGCTGCTCATTAGATATGCCTGAAGAAAGTATGGATATTATGTATCCAAAGAAATATGGCAAAATTAAGATCTTAGCCATGATTCCATTCCACCATATCTTCGGTTTTGTGGCCGTCTTCTTATGGTACACATTCTATGGCACAACTTTAGTCTTCCCAAAGAGCAATACTCCAAGCGATTTATTATTAATTTGCCAAAAAGTTGGTATTACTCACGTCTATAGTGTCCCATTATTCTGGGATTCATTAGCCTTATCCATTAAGCGTAAATTTGCTTTGCAAAGCCCTGAAAAACAAAAGCTTTTAGAAAAGATGATGGCTTATAACTTAGGTGAAATGAGCGCTGAAGAAGCTGGTTTCGCTAGCAAGAAGATCGTTAATGATAAAGTTAAAGGCAACATCTTAGGCAAACACGTCAGATACTGTATCTCTGGTGGCGGTTACCTCTCTAATGAAACCTTAAGAGCGGTCAATGGCTTAGGCTATCCTTTATATAATGGATACGGCATGACTGAAATCGGTGTTACTTCTGTCGAACTTTCTCCAGATGTGAAGCAAAGATTATTAGGCTATATTGGTAAACCACTCCACGGTGTTGAATATAAAGTTAGTGAAGAGAATAACGAACTCTTAGTGAAATCTCCTACAATTCATATTAGAGAAATCATCGCTGGCGTGGAAAAAGAAACCGCTTTAGATAATGGCTATTTCCATACAGGTGATATCGTTAATAAAGAAGCTACTGGCTATATCATGAAAGGTAGAATGAAAGATGTCATCATCAACGCCAACGGTGAAAACATCTTCCCAGATGAACTCGAAATCTACTTCAAAGATTTACCAAGTGTTAACAACTTATCCGTCTTAGGTGTTATCAATAAAGATAAAGCCTTACGTGAAGATATCGTCTTAGTCTTAGAACTCGATGACAAGACCGATGAAGAAGCGCTTAAAGAAATTGAAAAGACAGTCAAAGAAATCAAGCTTCCTCACGACACAAAGATTGACAATATCTACTTAGCAAAGAACCGTTTGCCTATGGCAAATAACATGAAAGTTAAGAGATTCGCAATTAAGAAAGAAATTGAAAATGGTTCTAATAAGTATGTCTTAATTAACCAAAAGAAAGTTTCTAGCAAAGTGAGAAAGTTCTCTAAGGAAACATTAGAAAATGTCCTTCCAAAAGTGAGAGCCTTATTCTCCAAAATCTTAGTCTTACCAGCCTTCAAGATTGATGATGAAGATCACTGGATTAATGACTTAGGTGGTGACTCCATGAATTATGTTGAATTAGTCCAAGAAATTGATAGAGAATTCGACATTGAAGTTCCTGAAGAACAATATGGTAAGCTCACCTGCGTCAACGATTTCGTAGAAGAAATCGCTCGCATCTTAAAAGAAAAGAAATAAATAATTGCATTATTTGCCGAATTTTGTTAAGATTACACTCGGCACTAGAAAAGAGGTAACTTTATGGCTAACATAAAATCACAAATCAAACGTATCAAAACCAACGAAAAAGCTCGTCAAAGAAATGCATCTGCCAAAAGCGCTATCCGTACTTCCATTAAGAAAGTCAAATTAGCCGTTGAAGCGAAAGATTTAGCTAAGGCCGAAGAATTATTGAATGCGGCTTTCCGTTTAATTGATAAATCCGTGAGTGATGGTATTCAACACAAGAATACTGCTGCAAGACAAAAAGGCGAACTTTCTCGCTTAGTCAACGCACTCAGATAATTAATTATTTTCTTTTAAAATTAATTAGAAACAGTTCAAAGCTGTAATAGCGGTCCACAAGACCGCTTTTAATTTGCCAGTCTAACTGATATAAATCTTCTAAAGTTTGTAATATACGTTTACCAGAGATCACAAAACTATTCTTTCTAAGAATCTTCGCTCTAATTGGATTAATATTTAATTCTTTAGCGATATCATCTGGTCCATAACTGTGTCTCGCTAAATAGGAAACTCTATTTAATAATCTAAATTGATTAGCAATCATGCTAATGAGAGTCACTGGTTCAACATTGCTACTCTTAAGGTCACGGAATAAAGCGACAGCATCCATGTTTCTTTCATCCACTAAATAGTTAAAGAGCATGAAAGCATTTTCTTCTAGAGGACGTGTCACCATCATAGTGACATCACTAAAAGTAATGTGATTAGTGTATAACGCTAGCTTGCTACCATTGTTAAATAAAGATGCATAATCGCCTTCTGTTCTTCTAGCAAGTTCGGCTACTGCATCACTATCAATAACGGTATCTGGCCACTTTTCAGAGAAATAATGTCTCACAACATCATTCCACTGTTCTTGTTTTGGTTCAGTAAGGACCACTACTTGGCCATTCTTTTCAATCAATTGATTTATTTCATTCTTTTTATCAAGTTCACTATCACTAGTGTTCACTAAAAAGATCAAATCACAATCTGGATTAGGATTAGCTAAATAATTCTTCAATGATTCGTAATCTTGTTCGCTTTCGATTTTGTTTCTGGAGAATCAACGATGACCGCTTTTGAATCGTAGCCTAAAGGCATGTAGTTAGCCTCGCTAACGATTTCTTGGATTGGGGTCAAAGAAGCATCAAACTTCACGAAATTCATCGCATCCATTTCTTTCAAAGACTTCTTAACGATGCTTTTCATTTGGCTCTTTAAACGAATGTTTTGTTTGCCACTGATAAGATAAATCATGAAATTATTATAAAATATTTTATATTTTGTAACTACACATTATTGACAAATATAAGAAAAATAATGTTTAATGAGTTTAGTCCGTTAATCCGCTGTTAAAAGGCGCAACGGACTTTTTTATTTGTTTCTTTTCCGTTCTACATATTCGCGATACTTCTTAGATATTCTCGGATTTCTACTTTTTACTATCTTTATTCTCGGCTTATCTTCTTTGTCAATTGCTATCCCCTGTAATTCGTGATTTCCAAAATCCTTTTTAGTGGTCAGTAATGGTCTGTTCTGAACATAAGATTCCTTAACCTTTTCGCTTATTGGGTGGACTAGTTTTGTCCTATGCCTTCCGTCAGAAGAATCGAATACTATAACGACATATTTGTTTTTTCTTCTATTTATTTTGAAAATCAACGAAGGATGAGATCCACCCGTTGTGTAGATTGAATAGAATCTACCTCTAATTAATTTTGTTTTTTTAGACATATGAAAACCTCTTTTAAAATGATGATGCTTTATAAGTTATTGTTCCTTCGAAATCTGTTCTTCTGATTTTGATGTTGTGTCTATTTAATGTCTCAACAACACTTTTTGAAGGATGACCAAATTTGTTATTCTTTCCACATGAAACAATCGCAGTTTTTGGGTTCATATAAGTAATAAACTCTTCACAAGATGATGTGTCTGAACCATGATGACCCACTTTTAAGATGTCACAAGGAATAGAGTTATAATCTTTGATTATTTTCTTTTCTACCCAGCTAGGAGCGTCGCCCATAATGACAAAGTCCTTGTTCAGAATATTAAAAGACAAAACTAAAGAGCGATCGTTTTCTTCGTTACTCGTTACGCCATAGGTGTTGTAGTTATTGAATGTGAGATTACCAACACAGATGGGAAAAGAAGAATAATAATCATAGACGTGCTCAATACGAAACTGCTTTCTAAGGTTTTCTAAAGCCCCATAATGGTCATAGTCATAATGAGTAATAAAGACACTATCGATTTTATAAATACGGTTCTTTCTTAAAAATGGAATCAAATTGTTATTAGCGATATCAGTATAAGTTAAGCCACCAGTATCAATTAATGTGACTCTATTATGTTCTCTAATAAATGTGCAATCACCCTGACCAACATTAACAAAAGAGACTTCGTTTGTTAACCTATTATTTATCGGAATAGCGTAAAGTAAAACAATACTCACTAATCCAATAGATAATCCTCTTTCAATTGGAATAAATCCGATAGATAAATAATAAAAATAAACAATATATAAGAAATAATAAACAAATAATAAGATCTGTGGGAGTTCAGGAATATAAGGTCCAAATGATAAGCTCTTAATTCCCGTGATATATCCTCTTAATAAAAAGATAAATAAGCGATCAAAAGCGTAGATTGGAATCCTAAAGAAACATAATAAAGAAGTAACACCAATTAATAAGAACAACGGGGTACTTATTAACTGTAAAGGAAAAGAGAAAATTACCATTTTATGGTAATATGCAATTTCAAAAGGAATAAAAAACAAATATATTGTAAAAGCTTTAAAGAAATAAGCCTGATATTTATTATCGTTATATATGTCCTTAATCAAATAGGAAATAATTGGAATAAAGAAGCCTAAAATGAAGCTATCTTGATACGCTAAAAAGTGGTCAAAAAGTAAGCATAAGATACCCGCAAAAGAGATAACTTCTAAATAGGTGAACTTCCTTTTAAGCGGGTGTTTATTAATCCACTTCAAAAGCAAAATGAAAACTACACGTATCACACTAAATTTAGGTATCGTAAATACCATATAAATGGCCAAAAGTGTGATGGTTATTAGTTCTGCATGTTTATCCTGCAAGAATAGACCAAGCAAATAATTAAGTATTAAGGCAAATAGACCCACATAAAGACCACTCGCGGATAGAAACCTAGATAAATGCAGATTAGCAATTCTATCGCTCGTGACACTTTCTTCTCCATCAGAAAAAAGTATCGATCCCACTATTGCGCGCTCTTCACTAGTAAAATGACTAAGTGCTTTGTTTCTTGCCTCATTAATTCTTACAAAGTTATGCCATTTCACATTAATCTTTCTTGCGTTTAAAGAATGAAAGACACCTTTGTTATTAAGATACTCTTTAAAATCAAAGCCAGATTCTAATGTCGCAAAGTCTAATTCTTCCTTTTTACCTTCAATAGAAAGGTAATCGCCCAAATCATAGGCGTGACCTTTACTATAAACATAGAGTCTTTCGCCTCCACTGTTTAGGAGGAAATAGTTTTCTTTTGCGGTATAAACAAATCCTGAATATGTGGTCTTGTTATAAGAAATATGCACAAAAGATAGGCCAAAGCCTAAAACTACTCCTCCTAAAGAAATTAATAAAGGAATAAGCTTAAACCTTTTAAAAACAAATAGAAGAAATAAGGCGACTACTATTAAGAGAATGATTAGTGATTTAGTAAGAACATTGCCTAAATAAAA
>CACZNF010000107.1 GCA_902782395.1 uncultured Erysipelotrichaceae bacterium
CGTTTCTTTTCAGTCCAGCCCTTTTCTTTCCAATATTCTTTATCTTTTGGATTCCAACCATTCTTTTGTAATAAGCGCATAATAGCGAAGAATAGTTTGGCACCGATGCTTGGTTTAACCTTGCCGTTTCTTTTAATAATCTTCTTAGCAATTCTCGTGGTTGCTTTATCGATCTTCTTGAGTTTCTTTTCGCTGATTTGTTCCCAAGAAGTAGCGGCTACTGGCATGCCGAATTCGTAGTTTCTTGCGACGCCCCAAAAGAATAAGCTATCTTTCATGTCCTTCATGGTGGATTTAGTGCCCGCGCCTGCAGCGGTAGAAATCACCACGCCTTGCTTTTTAAACATGCTTTCTTCTGGTCGATGGGACATCCACATATAACCATAATGGTCTAATAAGGCTTTCATTGCCCCACTCGCGTGATAAACGTAGACTGGGCTATCAAGAATAATGACATCCGCTTCTAGTAAGGCTTTGGTAATCTTTTCAATTTTAGAATGATGTGGGCAAAACTCTTCGCCTTTAACAAAGCAAGTTGTGCAGCCCAAACAGAATTCATCAAAATCTCTTGGTAAAAAGAATTCTGTTGTCTCGCCTTGAAGCTTGTCCGCTAGTTGTCTAGCGATGTGATATGTACTACCTTTGTGGTTGGTACCGTTAATTAATACAATTTTCATAATCTTTAGTGTGCACGATAATAATATTAAACTCGTTACTTTAAATCAACTTAAAAAATAGACACTTTCTTAATAGTATTAAAAAAGACCCATAATGGGCCTTTTTTGTTGAGAAAACATTATTAACGGGTATAGCCCCAAATGACTTGGCAATTAGATGTATTCCAGTTATTTTCCCAAGCGTCTGGTTTTTCATTTGCTTCACAGTTAAGGACGCATTCCGTACTGCAACCTTGGAAGGCATAGGCCTTAATCACTGTGCAACCAGCTGGAATAATAACTTGTCTTAAGGAAGAACAATTTCTAAAGGCATATGAACCGATATAAGTGACTGAATTACCTAAATCAACAGTCTTAATGATGGTATTGCCATCAAAAGCATAATTAGCGATCCTGATATTAGTAACGCCTTCAATTTCATTAGGGATGACTAAATTAGTACTTACGGAAGATTCCACTAATCCGAGGATATAGATGGAATCAGTGACACCATTTGATGTTTTAGCGTACCTATAATCTCCAGTCACACCAGAAGAAACATAATCATAAATGAACTGTTTATTAGCGGGACTACTACCTGACCAATATTGTTTCCAGTTAGGTTGAGCAACACTAGCTTCAATGAGAATGGCAATTTTACCCATTTCATCAAAAGCATAAGCCTCGATTGTGGTCACACTAATAGGAATAACGATTTCTCTTAAAGAGGTACAGTAGTCAAATGCTTGTCTACCAATTGTGGTTAAGGTAGATGGCATATTAATAGAAGTTAATTTAGAGCAATGTATGAATGCGCTTTGTCCAATAGAAGTCACACCATTATGAAGCACGACTGTTTCTAATTTAGAGCAATTTGCAAAGCAACTTGTTGGAATCTTTTTCACACCTGCGCCTAAATCAATAGAAACGAGTTCACTTAAATCATTAAATAAACTATTAATTAAGCGGATATCACTTATACCTTCAATTTGATCTGGAATAACAAGATTCTTCTTATTAAGTCCTGTCGCAGTTAATCCAGTAATTGTGACATATTGTTCACCCATATATGTTTGAGTAACATATTTGAAGTCATCAGTAGCGTCTAAAGAAACGAAATCATAATAGATTGGTTGAGAGCCTTTCCAGTTACCAGCCCATCCACTACTAGAGGAATGTGCATTTGTGTAAATAGTAGATTTTTTACAATCATCAAAGGCGTATGAACCAATAGTAGTCACACTATTTGGTAAATAGATATAAGTGAGGTTAGAGCAACCATCAAAAGCATAACTTTGTATTTCAGTCACACTACTAGGAATTTCTAATCTTGTTAAAGAAGTACAATAGCGGAAAGCATAACTGCCAATGATAGTTAATGAGTTAGAGAATGTAATATTGTTTAAATTAGAACAACTAAGAAAAGCATTTTCACCAATACGAGTAACACCAGTTAGATCGACACTACGGATATTAACGTTAGACTTAAATAAGTTTGAACCCACTCTGATATCATTAATACCTTCAACAGCGGTTGGGAAAGTGAAGCTTTCTAGCTGACTTGTAGCTTGGCTAAGTCTTAAGATAATGACGCTATTGTTACCACTGACGTTTCTAATAACATAGTTATAGTCTTCGCCTACCACTAGTTTTGTACAATTTGTGTAGACAGTTGCGCCAGAACGCCAATTATTTCCCCAAGAAGGAACATAATCGTATTCTATACAAATGCAAGCAGAAGCATTTATTGCATAAAAAGCATATTGCTCCACCGTTGTAACAGAAATTGGAAGATAAACATGATATAACTCACTGTTATATTCAAAGGCACTATTTTCAATGACTGTGCATGTTGAAGGAATGATTAATACCTTTAATTTGCAACTATCAAAAGCATAAGCACCAATTCTTTCTAAGCCTTCGTTTAATTCGACTTCGCTTAACTTTGTGCATTTATAGAATGCATAGTTAGGAATCTTTTTAATTGTGGCAGGAATGGTAATCTTTTCAATATTGGTATTATTTCTTAAGAAATTTTCACCTAAAGCAGTGACGGATTTACCGTTAAATGAAGTAGGAATAACAATCTCACTAACATTTTTACCTTCATCAGTTAAAGAGACGGTATAACCATCTTCGTTTTCCACGAATTCATAGTATCCTGTACCCCATTTAGCAGTAAGAACACTGACATCAGTGTATTCCCAAGTACCAGAAGTTGGTATCGCTGTTGTTTCGTTTGAGAACCATCCTAAGAAGGTGAAACCAGTATTAACTGGTGTACCTAAATCATAGGCTTCACCATAAGTTACTTGAAGCACACTATCAGGTTGACCGTTACTTGGTTTTAAAGTGATTTGTTTACTGACACCATGGGCATCATATAGAGCTTTAGTGGAGAAAGATTTAGTGACATTAGTTAATTCTTTATCCCAGCCTTTAAATGTGTAATAGTAGGCGGAAGTAGCTTCTCTAGTTGGTGTTTCTCCATAATAGGTCGCAGTTCCTTGATAATATACGACGTCTGTATAAAGCAATTGATTGTCGTAGTTATAGAATTTAACAGTGTATTCAACGTTTGTGGTTGAGTATTGGGCAATACGGACACAATCCGCGGTGATGTTTTCTAGAGAACCATCCCAGCCAATAAATGTATATGTAAATTCAGGAGTATTTGTTCTTGTTGGAGTGGCACCTGTATAGGTAGCGTTCTTACCTTCTTCAACATTAACTTCTTGAAGTATTGTGCCATCATAGTTTTTAAAAGTTACCTTATAGTAAATGGTCACCGGTTTTAATGTTTCGTTATATTGGGCAACACAGATTAAATCTTCAGTGATATTCTCTAAAG
>CACZNF010000108.1 GCA_902782395.1 uncultured Erysipelotrichaceae bacterium
TAATTTGTTTAATACGGGCAATGAATTGCTCACGTGTGTATTTACGACCCATCATTTTTAAGACATGGTTAGAACCACTTTGAAGGGGGATGTGTAAATGCTTAGCGAGATTATCTTTCTTTTGAATGAGTTCGATTAATTTATCATCTATTTCACTTTCTTCTACAGAAGATATTCTTAAACTCTTTAATCCTTCGATATTAGATAATTCTTCCACTAGTGAAGAGAAAGAGCAGTTTTCTAAATCTTGACCATATCCTCCAACATGGATGCCAGAAAGCACGATTTCTTGATAACCATGTTCGACAAGATATTTAGCTTCGTTAATGACGTTTTCCTTTTTGCGGGAGCGCATTTTACCACGTCTAAATGGGACGATGCAGTATGTGCAAAAGTTATTACAGCCATCTTGAATCTTGAGGAACGCTCTGACGTTTTCCGTATAAGAAGTAATACCTAATTCTTCATATTCAAAGTTACGAGTATTCTCTTCGATAACTGTGTAGTTTTCTTTATTAATTAATGCTTTTTTAACAAGGTCAATCACATCTCTTCTATGAGAAGTACCTAAAAGAATTGTAGGTTTAATTTCTTCTTCGATGAATTTATAGTTTCCTTGGGCATAACATCCCATCACTGCGATGACAGCATTAGGGAAAAGTTTTTGCATTTTACGGATGTGTTGTCTACTCTTTTGATCCGCGGTTGCGGTCACTGAACAAGTGTTAATAATAACGACATCTGGATTAGTGTTATCTTCCACAAATCCTTCTTTTAAAAGCAAAGATGAAATAGCGCTTAATTCATAAGCGTTAACTTTGCAGCCGAGATTGTAAGTGGTAAATGTTTTCATAGTTTTGCCCAATCATGGAATTGAATTAAGTGCACTAAGCGTAAAGAAATAAAGCCATTATCATATAATGCTTTAATAAATCCTTCACGATCAAAATTGAAATAAGCTTCCACGACTGGCTTAATTCTTTCTAACATATGGGAATAGTTTGGATGACGTAAGTATTTATCAAAAAGCACGACTGTGCCATCAAGTCTACCTTGTTCATTAACGAAATATATTGTATTAGTGTCGTAATGGAAAAAGGCTGTTTCTTTATCAACATTTAAGACTTTAACTAATCTAGAAAAATGAGAGTTATATAGCTCACTACCATATGTATCAAATGGATCGACAACTGTATCTTGGAATTTATCTTTTAAATCAGCGTAAGGAGAGGTTAAGATTTTCTCTGGCTCATCAAAGTATATTTGGTTTAAAGAACGAGAGAAGAATGGGATATAAATCTTATTCTTTCCTTCTTGGTAATATGGTTGTTCAGAAATGATTTCGTGATAAGACTTCACAAAGTTAGCGCGGTTACTTTTACTATTGCCACTGATGTAGCTCTTTAAGTTGATGATTTCCGCTTCCATGGTCATCTTATTGATGTAGGAATATAAAACCACATTCGCACGAATGACGTTAAATGGTTCTTCGCCTGGTTCATAAAAAGCACTGA
Organism: uncultured Erysipelotrichaceae bacterium; assembly: GCA_902782395.1. The sequence continues at coordinate 1,515 of CACZNF010000108.1, forward strand.
ACTTTGGTAGTCTAGTTAAATAGTGACGATTATCTAAAAAGAATTGGAACTCTTCACTTTGTTCGAAGGTTGTTCTCTTTTTAGCTTTGCTAGCAATGTATTTTAATAACCTTTTCATTTCTCTAATAAATATCCTATCACACTTAAAGCGTACATCGCTGCGGTTTCCGCGCGTAAAATACGCTTGCCTAAAGAAGTTCTAATGAATCCTTGTTTTACAAGATTATTAATTTCTTCTTCAGAAAATCCACCTTCAGGGCCAATGAGAATGGTAATTGATTTCTTCTTATCAAAATTAGCGAACATACCATTTACATCACTAGCGTCTTTTTCATAACCAACGTAGTTAAGATCGCTGAATACTTCTTTTGGTAATTTCTTTAAATTAAAGATACCCATCATTTCTGGAACGATTAAACGATGTGATTGTTCACTCGCTTCTTTCATAATCTTTTGGTAACGGGCACATTTCTTAGCGATGTCTTTTTCTTCGTATCTCACCACTGTTCTTTCACTTTGAATTAAAGCGATTCTTTTGACACCTAATTCAGTGGCTTTTTGCACTACTAAATCGGTCCTATCACCTTTGGTGAGGGCAAATAATAATGTTACATCAACGTTAAGTTCGACATCAGTTTCAACTTCATGAACTGCGTAGATAGTTAAAGGATTAGTGCTACCGATATTGCATAAATAAAGTGCACCATCGGCGACCACTTCGATTTCATCACCTTGTCTCATGCGCATGACATGAAGGAGATGATGTTCGTCTTCTGGTTCTAATTTGACGTGTTCTTTATCAATAAGTGAAGCAAAATAACGTTGCATTAGACAATAAATTCTCCTTCACCATCTTTGATGTTTGGTAAGAAATTATAAACAACACCGATAACGATATTAACGACATAAGCAATAAGAATTGGTACGACAATGGCCACAGCAATATGGGCTTTAAACGCTGCATAGAATAAAGCGAACAAACCACCGATGACCACTAAATTAGATATGAGCCAAATTAAGCCAAGAACGGCTTTTTTAATATAAAAGAATGGCGCTCCAGTAAAACCAAGAGTGTAGAACAAAAGAGTGAGAGTCTTTCTACGTCTCACCACGCGTTGACCTTCCTTCATATCGCTTAAATCGATTTGGGAAGTGATTTCAACGGTTTCACTACTAATTCCTTCTAAAGGATTTTTGATTCCACAGACGGGGCAGAGATCTGTATCAAATTTGCTTAAGCGAGCCCCACAGTTACGACAATTTGGCATATTTATTCTCTCTTCAATGTACTTTTCTTATTTTTTAAAATAAACGGTTGGTTTTTTGTGTTGTGTAATTATTGTACGCGTAAAACAAATCATTCCTCAACAACATTATTAATTTTTTTAATTCTTTTTATTGCGAAGTCAAAACGTTTTCTATATAATTAAAACTCGCTTACTAAGTAAGTGAAATGGCTGGATAGCTCAGCTGGCTAGAGCAATCGGTTCATACCCGGTCGGTCGACGGTTCGAATCCGCCTCCAGCTACCAAATGGTAGAGTACAGTTCCGTGAAAGCGGAGCTGTTTTTTTTATTCCTTTAGCCATTAAATACTTGCTTATGTTTTATTTAAGGTTTTAATAATAAATTAAGAGCGGAAATATTTTTATGGAGGAGAAGTTTTATGAGACTACCTGCTAAGAAAATCGTTTTACTATTATCCATGACCGCTTTACTAGCGAGTTGTAATCATGGCGTAAGTGAATCTAAATCAAATCAACCTGATAGCAACACAAGTGCGCCTAGTAGTTCAGATAATTCTGAAGTCACTTCCTCAACTAGCCAAGCACCATTGACATCGGTTAACTATAACCCTCATGAATGTGATAACCACCAATTAGTGGAAACTATTAAAAAAGAAGCCACTCTTTTAGAGAAGGGCACAAAACACTACCACTGCTTTTATGTATGATGGTCAAGACCATAAGATTCAAATTGAAGGTCTTTTACCATATGGTATATCCGTTAAATACGAAAACAATGTGCGTAAAGAAATTGGTAATCAAGAAGCGACCGCGAAGTTCGTGGATGCCTCTAATAATGTCATCTTAGAAAAGAAAGCCAAAATTAATATCGTAGAAAATATTGGTTTACCAAACATTAAGATTGTGACTAATGACGGAGATGATCCTGACTGGCAAACTCGTGAATACGAGGATATGAAAGTCTCTATTGATAACTGTGAAAGTAAATACATTAAAACTGATGTACTAGGCACAATTAAAGTGAGAGGTAACTCCACTAATCAAAGAGATGTCACAAAGAGAGCCTGGAGAATTAAATTAAATGGTAAGACTAACTTCTTAGGCCTGAATGATGGTTTAAAAGAAAAGAGTTGGGTCTTATTAGCGGATTATTTTGACCAATCCATGTTTAGAAATGAATCATCATTCTCAATGGGTAATGATTTATTTAACTACTCAGGCTATTATTCTTCAGATTTTAGACACGTTAACGTTTATATGAACGGAGAAAATAGAGGTGTCTATCTTCTCGCGGAACAACAACAAGCCAAAAAAGGTCGCATTCCTGTCAATGAGCCAGATGAAGGTGTGACAAGCCCTAAAGTTGGTTATTTAGTGGAAATTGATGGTCTTGTCAGTCAACAAGGTCACGTTGATAGGCAAACTCATATTGGTGAATTAGAAGGTGCATTCCCTGAATTGGAAGTATTCGGATATGCTTTAGATGATGGTGAAATAACTGAATC
>CACZNF010000109.1 GCA_902782395.1 uncultured Erysipelotrichaceae bacterium
CTTAAGACCTGTCTCTTTTTCATAACTCCATAATTATAGAATAATTCACTTACAAATATACAAGAAAATATCAAAAAATAGACCCTGATGTTAGGGGGAATAAGACAACTATGTTATTTTCGCTTTTTTCGTCCGATAATTCTTGAAATAATCAAACAAAAATGAATCAATTATATTAGAAATATAGGAGGGTTTTATTATGAAACGTACTCATCAACCAAAACTCTATCAAGGCATCGTTATTTTTGCTGGTGGCCTTCTATGTTTTCTTCTTTTCTTGTTAACTCTGCTTATATATGTCGCTAGAGGTTTTGCTTTGGTGTTTTATACCGCTGGGCTTGCTTCATTAGCTGTATCAATATGGTTTATTATTTGGGGTACTATGTACCTTCATAACTATAGAATGAGTGCTCTTGCTAAAGAAAAGGGTAGACCATCTGAATGCGTAGTTCTAAGTAAAAGAATCACTCATAGCCGATTTGAAGTATTCTTCCAAGTATTTGTGAAATACCGTGGTCAAAAAAGTGGTCTCTACTATGAACATGTTGTTAACGCTACTGAAGCTTTCTATACAGAAATTAGAATTGGCGATAAGATCAGATGCTCTATTTATGAAGATAGCTGCTACGTCGATCCAGATTTCCCATCTCTCGTCGCTTAATAATTTTTATTAAACTTTTAGCGGTTTATAATTAATAAGTCGTCTAATCAGTGAGAAGACAAATATGAAACTTAAGTCTTTACTTGCATTACCATTACTCTTTACCGTCATCACTTTAGTGGGTTGCCAACAAAAGGGCTATTACACAGAAGAAAATGGCACTAGTGTTTTCCATGTGCAAAAAGATAAATACCAACTTGAAGTTGATAAGGGAGATTATGGTGATTACTGTAAAGGTCTTCCAAGTAGCAAATCATATCTAGAAGGCACCATGCTATCTTTTTCAATTGCTTATAGAGAGGGGCTGCCTTCTATCAACGCATATTTAAATAATAAACGCCTTGAACCTACTACTATGGATAACGGCTTTAAGCAATATGAATTTAGAATGCCAAGTTGTCTTTCGTATTTAGAAATCGGTGAGGGTTTATTTGGTAAAGAAACATCTCTCAAAGAAGTCATTAAAGACTTCTCCTCTCTTAGTGAAGAAGACATCAAAGGTGTCCGTGTGAAAATTGGCACATTTAGAACAAGCTGGGATCCAGAAGAGTTTTCTCCAGAAAGCGATAAGTATAGTGAAGACGCAAGAGATATTGCCTATAACTATTCAATTATAAGTTTGAAGCAGTTAAGGAAAGCTACTGGGATGTCATATGACTATGCTCCAAGTTACACCGTGACATATACACTTAAAGACAAGAAAACAATTGAGCTATTTTTTGATAACCTTTGTATCGAATGTTTCAATTCTGATGGTAGCAGATACTATTACATGTTTATTGATGACGCTCAGCTTCCAAAGATTCAGCATCCATCTAACATTTAATTAATTAAAACGTGACTTTACTCTCTCCTTGTTTCATAATTGACAAGGACGTATGAACAACACGATTAGCTATAAAAAGTTCTTTATCATTACCAGCATTATTATTTGCTTTGTTATGGCTTTAGCGGTCATCATTACCGCTATTTTCATCAATCAAATGAGCGAATATGCTGACTATCTTAGTTCCTATTTCGCTCAAGAAAGAGAAGAAGGCTTTGTGATTGCCCATGATGTAGTAATCAATAAACCAATTAACGAAGGCGAAGAAACTGCTTTTAACACCGCATTAATCATGATGCCAATTATCGGTACAGTTTTAACCGTGGGAATAAGCGCTTTATATATGGTCTCTTTCACTAAAGAAAAAGATCCATCCCAAAGACAAAGAATAACCCATCATTATCTCACTTTCCTTAATGCTGGTTTAGCCTTTATCATCATGGCGTTTTTAGAATATTCGTTTGGTAAAAATGTCGTCTTTGGGGGAGACACTGCCTTTGGCAGAGCCTTCAGTGGACTCATTAGATGGAGCATCACTTATTTTGGTATTCGTTCCATCTTTATGATTGCCCAGATTATTACCGAAAGAAAGACCATGAAAAAAAGAGAAATGCTTGTCAGAGGCATCTATTCTGTTGCCTCGTTAACGGTCTTTATTTTCTATCTATTACTCGCTATTGAGTATCAACCAAAAACCGATACAGCATATACAACTGTCTTAGGTTTTATTGTCGTACCGATTTGTATCGTCATTTTCGAAGTTATTTTGCTCTATTTCAAAATATTGGATAGACGTGGTAATAGAGAATAAATATTTCAAAAGTTGCTCTATATCTAGCGTAGATGCGCTATAATATTTTTGTCATAAGGGGGAACTTATAATGGCAAAAAATGGCAATAAAGATTATTTTGGTTTTCCATGGATTTTAAGCGTTATTTTTGCAATCATCCCAATTACTTCCTGGGTCTTTGGCTTTGTCACCAGATTTAAAGAAGGTCACTGGGTTTGCGCTTTAATCCGTGTAATCTTTGGTTGGAATATCATCTGGTTATTAGACTTAATCTGCATGATTTTCGCTCACCATATCTTCAAATTGTTCTAATTTGACAAAACTGAATATTGAAGGCGGGTTTTTGGGCCCGCTTTTAATGTGCAATTAAGTGAGTACAAAAAGAGAACTAATTGAAAATTATTTATCTTTTTTCTATAATAACGCCATGAAAAGAATTGATTACATTTTAGACTTTTGTAAGGAACTCGCCAAACAGATGATCGTCTGTGGGGCTAATATCGAAAGAGTGGATCTCTGCATTGAACACCTCTGTCACGCCTATGGCCTCCATGATGTGACATGTGCTAATTTGACGACCCGTATTTCTATCTCCGCTAAAGATGAAGATAAGAACTATGCCCACCGTCAAACCGATGTTCCTCCACAAGCTTTCAACTTAGAAAGACTAAAGAAACTCAATCATTTGTATTATCACGTTAAAGAAACAACTCCTGATGAGAAGACATTGTATGATTTACTCCATGCTGTTAAATCAAATGACTTCTCATGGTGGATTATGCTCGGTGGTTATCTTGTTGCCATGGCAGCACTTGCGAGAATCTTTTTAGCCGGTCCTGCGGAATTATTAATCACTGAATTAAATACCGTCATCTTATTCTTCTTAGGTAAATTAGCCACGAAGATTAGGCTTAATAAAATCGTCACAAACTTTGTTTGTATGCTTTTGTGTTCGATGATTGCGATTCTTTTCTTTGCCCTTGGCTTTATAAATAACTTCTACATAGTCATCATTACAAACGCCTTCTTCTTGATACCAGTTATTCAAATGGTTAACTGCGCAAGAAACTTATTATGCGGCAATGAAATGAATGGTGTTATTGACTTGTTAAAAGTCTTATTAGAAGTTTGCACAATCGTTGCTGGTATGGCGGCAGCCTATGCAAT
>CACZNF010000110.1 GCA_902782395.1 uncultured Erysipelotrichaceae bacterium
GGAGCGAAACCACCTTCGTCACCGACACCGGTTTCATAACCTTTGCCTTTAACGACTTTCTTTAAAGCGTGGAAGACTTCAACACCAGCTCTTAAGGCTTCACGGAATGTATCGAAACCAGCTGGGATGATGAAGAATTCTTGGAAGTCAACTGTGGATTCAGCGTGAGCACCACCGTTGATAACGTTCATACATGGTGTTGGTAAGACTTTTGCATTAGCACCACCGATGTAACGGTATAAAGGCAAACCTAAGCTTTGAGCAGCAGCTCTAGCAACGGCTAAGGAAACACCTAATGTGGCGTTAGCGCCTAAATTCTTTTTGAATGGAGTGCCATCTAATTTGAGTAAGAGAGCATCTAATTTGTTTTGTTGTGTGGCTTCTAAACCTAAGACTGCTGGAGCGATAACTTCGTTAACATTCTTAACGGCTTTTAAGACACCTTTACCTAAATATCTTGATTTGTCACCATCTCTTAATTCGAGAGCTTCGGATTCACCTGTGGAAGCACCGGATGGGACAATGGCGGAAGCGCGTGTACCGTCATCTAAACGGACTTCGACTTCGACTGTTGGATTGCCGCGTGAGTCGAGAACTTCACGGCCGTGTACATATGTAATTTTTGCCATTTAATTAATTCTCCTTAAATATGACCGAAGTAATTATACATTCAATAGTTATTTATTTTCAATAATAACGATTGAGAAATGAAAAACCGTCACCCGAAGATGACGGCTTCTAGCAACTATTTTAGTTTACTTTTCAATCATGATGTTTCTGATTGTGTCTAATGTTTCTGTTGGAACGTTACAACCAAGGTGTAATAAGTTATAGATATTTTCCTTTAATGGAGCGTTTTCATCATATGCGTATCCATTAGTGGTATCTGTCTTAACAAAGTTAATAAGATTACGCCAATGGTCATATTGATGGTCACGTAAGTGACTTCTAATGTGTTCGTTATTAATGGAACTATAAGATGTTAATTCAAAGTCGATAACTAAATCAGAATAGCTGACACCTAATAAACCATTAATTAAGAAACCTAATGTACCGGTTCTATCCGCACCACCATAGCAGTGATAATAAATTGGTTTCTGGTCGGCTTCTTTAATGTGTTCAAAGATTTTAGCCACTGTTTCTCTTGCTTTAGTTGGGTTTGTCGCACCTGTACCGTCTTTAGAGAATGTTTCATTATAGGATTTAATGGCGAGCATTTCATAAGCAATATCGCCTTCTTCTGATGAGAACGCACATTGACCCTTGACAGCAGGATATTTATCACCGACATCACCAGTGCCTCTTAAGTCGATTTCAATACCACCGACCATACCCATGTCTTCTCTAAAGATTTTCTTACTATCTTCAGTAGCAGTTAAAGCGTGTTCGCCCCATGTTTTGATGGTGATTTCACCACCTCTATAAATGAGACCTTGTTTCACTCTTTTGCCAGAATCAGTCATAAAGCCACCATTATCACGGACATTGAATAATGGACGAGCGCTAATCCAACGGACATAATCACCTGTAGTGAATGTACCAACATCGGATTCTTCGTTATTAGCTTCTACTTTCCAATAATACTTTGTGCTGGCAAAAAGATTTTTCACGTTAATTGATGTCTCATTAGTGACATATGTTTTAGCGTTTTCAAACTTTTCGTTATCACTAACTAATACTCTGTATTGTTCGGCTTCGTGACCTTCCACAACGTTAAAGACTAAATCAACACCTGTGTTTTTATCACTTCTATCTGGAGTGCTATTTCTCACTGTTTGGTTTTTACCGTTTACATCACCAGTATCAAGATAGATTCTCTCTTCATCTTTCTTGCTACCTTCATCGATATCGATACCATCAGCGCCATAAAGGTCCCAAATCTTATAAATATCGCCACCTTCGGCTTTATATTGCTCTTCTTGTTTCTTCATGTCGTCGATATATTGTTTGACGTTAGAAGTGACCATTGTGGTGTTTTCAACATCATTCAGTCTAATGTTATATTCTTTCTTTGGTCCAGGGTTTTGACAGGCGGCAAGTAAAGCAACCATAGACAAAGAAAAAATCACAAATTTGCTATTTTTCATAGTGTGTTCCTCTCTTGTGTTCGATTTATTATCAACAAAAAAGTCATTTATGAAAAATGACTATCTTGTTATTGGTTACTTTCTTTCTTCAGGTAGAAGCTTTGCCATATTGATATGACAATACCCTTGAGGATTCTTATTTAAATAATCCTGATGATATTCTTCCGCTTTAAAGAATTTATTGAGTCTTGTAACTTCAATTGCGTAGTTAGGATTTAGTGTTCTAGTGAAGTAATTAACAATGGCGAATTTATCGTTTTCATCTATATAATAGATGCCTGTACGATATTGCACACCTTCATCTTCACCTTGTTTATTAATGGAATATGGATCCACCACACGAAGATATAATTCAAGGATTTTTTCTAGTGAAATGATGCTTTCATCATAGATGATTTTCACTGTTTCACTAGCGTTATCTAAACCGTGTTTTAAATCTTCGTATTTAGGGTTATCTAAAGTACCATTGGCATAGCCAACTTCTGTTTCCATAATACCTTTGGCTAAGGAGAAGTAATGTTCAACTCCCCAGAAACAACCACCCGCTAAATAAATCGTTTTCATATTTAGATATTAACAAATATTTGTTAGTTTAGGAAACAATATGATTAAGCTGGATAGACAGAGTTATTGCTCACTGGAGTACCGTTAATGGTAAATGTATATCCAGTTGCGATATTGCTCACTTCTAAAGTTGTACCATTCATTTCGATGACCAAGGCAACAGTCTTGTAGTCATCACCACCATAGGTTGGAATGATGGTAAATTCATTTTCACCTGATGTTCTAGTGAATGTCGCCACATAACTATTAACTTGTGGTCTGATGGAATTGAGAACGAATGATTCTGGAATGTCTTCAGTAGTGACAGGTTCTCCACCACATCTAACAGATGTGATTGTCGAAGATGTCGCATCTCCGTTTTCATCTAATATCTCAGTTACCTGGATATCCCATTCTAAATAATCCGTCGTCAAAATATGCGTGTAGATGACACGGGTACCAGTGCTAGGCGGTAAGACTGCCGCAGCAGGAGGAGATACCCCTGATGCCGGTTTCTCACTATAAGCATATTGCGTGGCAAAATCACCATCATAAGCAATTGAGGTACCAGATACTGTGAAATCAATATCACCATCACTCGTTGCGCCAGCGGCGATGATAATCGCAAATGTTTCGCCACCATCGTTGCCTGCTACATCAGCAGCATTAAAGTCGACACCTGCTGGGTATTTAAGGCCAGATTGGAAAGTGGTAATCGCATACGCAGTGATTTGGTCTTTGTTGGATGCGTTAGCCGCAATATCAAGGTACATTAAGTAAGCGCCAAAG
>CACZNF010000111.1 GCA_902782395.1 uncultured Erysipelotrichaceae bacterium
ATTAAGAAAGAAATCTGGTGGTTTCTTCGGTTCTGGTGAATCCACAGGTTCTATTGGTGTTGTCACTATCAACATGCCAAGAATTGCTTACTTAGCCACAGACGCTGAAGACTTCTATAGAAGATTAGATCACATTATGGATATCAGTGCCCGTTCACTCAAAGTGAAACGTAACACCATTACCACATTAATGGAAGCAGGTTTATATCCATACACCAAACGTTATTTAGGTAACTTCAATAACCACTTCTCCACTATTGGTTTAGTCGGTATGAACGAAGCTTGCTTAAACGCTAGATGGTTAAGACAAGACTTAACAAATCCAGAAGCTATCCAATTCACCAAAGATGTTCTCAATCACATGAGAAACAAATTATCTGACTATCAAGAATTATATGGTGACTTATATAACTTAGAAGCCACACCAGCAGAATCCACTGCTTATCGTTTAGCTAAACACGATAAGGCTTTATATCCAGATATCATTACCGCTTCTGAAAATGGTAGAACACCATACTACACCAACTCCTCACACTTACCAGTTGGTTATACAGAAGATATCTACAAAGCTCTTGATATCCAAGATGGCTTACAAACTTTATACACCTCTGGTACAGTCTTCCACTGCTTCTTAGGTCAAAAGTTACCAAGCTGGAAATCTTGTATGAATCTTGTTAGAAAGATTGCAGAAAACTATCACATTCCATATTACACAATGTCTCCTACATACTCTGTATGTAAAGACCACGGTTACTTAACCGGTGAACAATATGTCTGTCCAAAATGTGGTAAGAGAACTGAAGTCTATTCCCGTATTACTGGTTACTATAGACCAGTCCAAAACTGGAATGATGGTAAGACAGAAGAATTCCAACACCGTAAAGTTTATGAACCTGCTAAATCTAAACTCACACATAAAGTCACTGACGTTTTAGGCAGTCAAGATGAATGCGAAGAAGAAAAGGTTGTCGCTAATGAAATCTTATTATTCGCCACAAAGACATGTCCAAACTGCAAGATGGCTAAGATGCTCTTAGACAAAGCTGGTATCAAATACAGTGTCGTTGATGCTGAAGAAAACGCTGATCAAACAAAAGCGTTTGGCGTGAGAAAAGCTCCAACATTAATCGTTCCAAAAGGCGATGGCACAAACGATGTCTTTGAAAACGCTTCCAACATTAAAGGTTACATCGAAAGCTTAAACTAATATGGTAGATGTCATTATTGTTGGCGGTGGTCCCGCAGGGATGAGTGTGGCTCTGAATTTACTCAGAGCCGGTCGCTCAGTCCTCATCTTAGAAAAAGAAAACTTCGGTGGTCAAATCGCTAATTCTCCACGTGTCGAAAATATTCCAGGCACTAAAGAAATTTCAGGCTTAGATTTCGCTGGAAATCTCTTCGAACAAATCCTTGATTTAGGGGCTAAATTTGAACTCGAAGAAGTCCAAAGAATTCTCAAAGTAAATGACGATTTTGAAGTCACCACAAATTACCATACATATCAATCACACGCTGTTGTCTTAGCTAATGGCGTTAAACACCGCAAAATGGGTCTTCCTAACGAAGATGAATTCGTTGGTAAAGGTATCTCCTTCTGTGCGGTGTGTGATGGCGCATTCTATAAAGATAAAGATGTCTATTTAATTGGGGATGCTAATACCGCTCTTCAATATGCTCTTATGCTTGCGCAAACATGTTCTAATGTTTATATGTTTACTCTTTTTGATCGATTCTTTGCTGATCAAATTCTCATTGATCGCTTAAGACAAAAAGATAACATTCATATCACTCATAACATGAATCTTGTCGCTTATTTAGGACAAAATGAATTAGCGGGTCTCCGTTTTGAAAACACGATGGATCACTCCGTTCATGAATATCCAACAAATAACGTTTTCGTCGCTATTGGTCAAGTGCCACAAAACGATTTATTTAAATCCTTAGTGGAAACTGATGATCACGGTTTCATTGTTACTAACGACAAGATGGAAACATCTCTTCCTGGCTTGTTCGCCGTAGGCGACACAAGAAAAAAAGACGTCCGTCAAGTGGCTTCTGCGATTGGCGATGCCTCTATTGCTAGCGTCTTTATCGATAAGTATTTAATGCTTAATAACCGCGCAAAGTAACTTCAGGAATTGCTTTCGCGAGATAATCTCTTAACTTTTCGGCCTCTTCGATACTCACTTCGTGGAGGCCTTTTTTAATGCAACCTTCACGGTCCACGAATTTTTGAAGGAACAAGCGTTTAGCACCTTTAATCAAATTAAGGAAAGCCTCATAGTCCATTCTTTCGTGTAACTCTTTCACGAGTGTTGTTCTAAATTCGTAATCAGGAGCTTTAGCCATAATGATGGCAATACTCTTTTTGATGTTGTCAATATTGATGAACTTTAGACCACATGTTTCAGCGTATAAATTTGGACAGTTTTTAATGTCCATCGCGACATAATCAATAAGCCCTTCATCGAGAAGAGATTCCACTATTTCTGGATTAGTTCCATTAGTGTCTAACTTAATTAAAAATCCAAGGTCACGAACCGCTTTAATCTTAACCTTCAAATCAGGCTCAAGAGTTGGTTCGCCACCAGTGAATACAACAGCGTCAATTAGACCCTTTCTGGTCTTTAAGAAATCAAGTATTTCATTAAAGTCAATTTCGTCTTCTTTAGAGGCACCTAAAACGGCTTCTCCATTATGACAAAATGGGCAGCGCATATTGCACGCCTGCGAGAATAAGACGACTGAAACTTTGTCTTCGTAATCTAATAATGAGAGTTTATCAATTCCTACAATTGCCATCGTATTTAATATTGTAATATTAAGTTGTTTTCAAAGCAAATATCATTATAATAATTTGTATATGGAAAAGTTTGATAATATTTCTTGGGACGAATACTTTATGGGTATCGCTTCTTTGAGCGCCTTAAGAAGCAAAGATCCCAATACAAAGGTAGGCGCATGTATTGTTGACGACGATAATAAAGTCGTTTCTATTGGCTATAACGGCATGCCAAAAGGTGTTGATGAAGCACAGCTTTCTTGGAACAAAGGTGAAGGCTTAGATTCTAAATACCTTTATGTTTGTCACGCCGAATTTAACGCTATTTTAAATACGCGTAACGGAAGCGCGCTCAAGGGCTGCCGCTTATACGTGACATTATTCCCATGCAATGAGTGTGCGAAAGCGTGCGTGCAAGTGGGCATAAAGGAAATTATTTATTTAGAAAATAAATACGCTGACACAATTGGTGTCCAAGCTAGTAAAAAGATGCTCGAATTAGCGGGTATCAAATTAAGACAATTCAACGCTAAAGAATTAAACGAATTGGTGAAGTAATATGACCATTAAAGAATACGTTGCTCTTCGTAAGGAAGAGATTAAAAATTTAGTTTCTGGTTTAGATAGAAA
>CACZNF010000112.1 GCA_902782395.1 uncultured Erysipelotrichaceae bacterium
TAATCCTATGGATGATTAGTTTAATAAGCATAGAACTCCCCATCTTTAAAGGTGAAAAACTTGATTTTTCACTAAATATTACGGAGGTTCTTATCATGATTATAAACTTTAAAAGCAATTTATTTCTTCTAGTAGGGGACATGGGTCTTAGTGGGGATGTATGCTCAACTGCTAGTCTGAAGTAGGACCTAAAAATGTAGATTTAAGACCTAGAAGCTAACTACTTCTAGTCCCCGCCTTGCCCCTTTAGCTCAATTGGATAGAGCGCTTCTATAGCTAAGAAGTAGATGTCGGTTTGAGTCCGACAAGGGGCTTTTTATTTATATTAAGGATTTATACATATATGTATTATAGTTAAAATGAGATTTTTACGAATAAACTTGAATATCTATGTATAAATATGTATATTATTGAATTAGGAGGAAAAATCATGAGTTTAATTGTTACAAATGAGCTCTGCAAAAAGTATGGCAACAAGCTCGTTATAGATCATGTAAACATGCATATTCCAGAAGCATCGATTTATGGTTTCGTTGGTGAAAACGGCAGCGGTAAAACCACAATCATGCGCTTATTAACTGGTTTAGCGGAACCAACATCAGGTTCCTTTGAATTATTTGGTGTTAAAAACACCGATCGCCGCATTTATGAGGTCAGAAGAAATATCTCCGCTATCGTGGAAGCTACTTCTTTAGTCCCAACATTAACAGCGAAACAAAATATCCGTTATTTAGAGTTATATCTCGGCATTAGTCTTACCGAAGAAGAAAGAGATGAACTATTAAAGAAAGTTCATCTTGAAAATGTCGGTAACAAGAAAGTTAAAAACTATTCCCTTGGTATGCGTCAAAGATTAGGTATCGCTATGGCGTTAATCAATCAACCAAAAGTGATGTTCCTTGATGAACCAATGAATGGTTTAGACCCAGAAGGTATTGCGGAATTAAGAGACTTACTCATCGAATTAAATAAAAACGATGGCATTACAGTATTAATTTCTTCTCACATTCTTTCCGAACTTGAAAAGATTGCTTCATTCTATGGCTTTATTTCTCACGGCAAGATCTTAGAAGAAATTACCGCGAGTGAATTACAATCAAGATGCCGTAAATCATTAACCATTAAAGTCTCTGACATTGATAAAGCAGAAAAAGTCTTAAAAGGCTTAAAGCTTCACGATTTTAGAGTCTCACCTAATGGTGAAATCAAAATCTTCGATGCGATTAAGATTAACAAACTAGTCCTTAGTTTAGACGCTGAAGGTGTTGAAATCTCCGCGATTAATTCTTCCGATGAATCAGTCGAAGATTACTACTTAAATCTTATTAAGGAGGCGAAATAATATGGCACGTTTAATGAGAGCCTTCTTTTATAGGATTTCAAAAGATATTACATTCAAAATTACCTTAATTGTTGGTGCTGGTATGGCGGTCTTTATGACTCTCCTCTACCTCATCCTTCAAAGCGCGATTGGCGATGGCGTGAAAATGTTATCTGGTCAAGGAATGCTTATCTCATCCTTCTCCCCAGCCCAAAACTTTGGTATCGCTATTCCAATTAACTTAATCTCATTCATCTACTTAGAATTCAGCCAAGGATCAATCAGAAACAAGATTATTGCTGGCCATTCTAAAGCTAAAATCTATGCATCATTATTCTTATCAGGCTTAGTCTTTGCCTTCTCATTATTGCTAGTCTATGTTGGCTTATGCACAGCATTAGGCTCAATCTTTGGTGGCTTTGATCCAAACGGAATGGCTATTGCAGGCACATCATCATTAGGTATGCTTATTACCCCAGCATATCTTTGGAGATTCGTTGTCCTTGCCTTATTCTCCTACTTAACCATTGTTTCATTCACTGTCTTTATTGCCACAGTCTTTAGAAACATGGGTCCATCTATTCCAGTAGTGATGCTAGTGATTATGGGTGCTTATCTCCTTGCGATGATTATCAGTGCTATTTCATCTTCTATGATTGAGATGGCTAAAGAACAATATGTCGAAGAAGCCGTTGCTAAGCTTTACGAAGAAGCAGTACAAGCCCAATTAGCACAAGGTGTCGCAATGGAAGATGTTGTTGTTGATACAAATGCGTTATACAAATTGGTTGAATTACCAACAGTTGCTCAACTTGCTCAAAGGGATGACACAGTTAAAACATTTATCGATGTTACTAATGTCTTAAAAGTGGTTGATCCATTCTATGGTATCGCTGCCACTGAAACAACATCTGAAGGTGTTGGGGTCATTGATAATCTCACACTCTTCGGTGGTATCGCCTCAAATACTGTTTACTCCACAATCTTCTTCTTAGCGGGTATGAATATCTTCAGAAAAAGAGACGTCAAATAACAAACACAAATACAAAAAAGTCGCGCTTCGGTGCGATTTTTTTGTTTTTTTCTAGCAATTATTGGTTTATAATTCGTCCTAATTAGTGAGAGGTGAAAAGAATATGAAAAAATTAGTGCCATTTATCGTTACATTATTATCTCTAACTGGCTGTTCTTGGTGCATCACTCCAGGTAGTGAGCCACAATCTTCAAACGACCAATCCAGCGAAGCTCCTTTAGAAGTTCCTTCAAGTTCTATACCATTTTCTATTTTTCCAATATCTTATCCTTTAGAAGGACAAATTAATAAACCAAACAAACAGTTTAATACCAAAGTGGAAAAAGCGGTTGATGCTGATTATGTGAACGCTCTTGATCAATTCGCTTTAGATTTCTATGGTTTATTAGATAATGATGAAAACCAAGTCTTCTCTCCATTATCTATTGCGACGTGCTATTCCATGCTTTATGAAGGATGCGATGGAAAAACTAAAGAAGAATTAGAAAGCATGCTCCATTATGATGATAGTTTTAATCACCTTGAAGAAATTCAAAACATGTTACTTAGATGCGCAATTAATGACACTGAAAAAGGTACATATTTAGATATTGCTCAATCTGTTTGGACTAAAAAAAGCGGTATATTCAAACAAGAATATATCGATTACCTCACTAATAACTATTACGCAGAAGCCTTTAATAACATTGACTTTGCCACAACTGGTAAACAGTTATGCGCGGACTGGGTTAACAGTAAAACAAACAATTTTTTAAATGTTCAAGCCAGTGATTTTGAATCATTTAATGGGTTAACTGCTATGGTGTTATTCAATACCATCTATCTTAAATCTAATTGGGGAGTTAGTGATTTATTTGCTGAAGAAAGTAACATAGAAAGTGAATTCACTAACCGTGATAATAGCAAATCCACGGTCACATATATGAGAGGAATGAATAGAGACTCAACTTTCTATTACACCGATAAATATACAATTTCTTCCTTACCATATTGTAACGGCATCAGTTTAAATATTCTTTT
>CACZNF010000113.1 GCA_902782395.1 uncultured Erysipelotrichaceae bacterium
AAAACATCGTCGTCAGTCTCGATGATGCTTATCTCCGTTTATATGAAACCGATGGTAATAGAAAAACCGATGACGGTAATATGACATTCGAAGACTACGAATGGATCTTCTATACCAATAAGTTCTATGATACATATGCTTTCCATACCAAAGGTACTTCAAAAGGCTATTATCCAGTCTCCACAGTTTCCTATATGTCTGGTGGCGATCGTACCGCTCCATTATTGGATATTCTCGATAATATCTTCGTTAGTGGTAGAGGTATCTTCACAAATACATTAGATGGTGGAACATTGGATCGTTTCCTCACCTTCGCTCGTGCTAGCGACGTGACAAGAACCACAATCGCTTCTTGGGGCAGAGGCTCCTTCTACTTAGAAGCCAACTACACTGATGAAGACGGCGTTGCTGATCAAGATACAGAAAGTAACTATGGTATTCCTGTTGGTACACCAATGCCAGAAACAGACTACTATAGATTCATTGTCAAAGATTACAAATTAGTAGGCTACTCAATCAAAGCTGAAAGCAATTTCGAAATCGATGGTCAAAAATACGCAATGACATATGACATCGACCACTATATCGAAAGAGTTGATGCTAATAACAAGTCCGAACTAGTTGTTTATCCAAACACCAAAGACTATACGCTTGCTGATTACTTATTTGCAATTTAAAAAAATGAGCGTATCATATAAGCAAAATTTAATTTTTCAAAGAAAGAGGTTTTAAAAACATGAGAAAACTTAAAACATTACTCGTTCTTTCTGGATTAGCTGTTTCTTTATTAACAGGTTGTAAAACACAATCTAATACAAGTAAGAGCAACTCCACTCCAGATTCAACAACCACCTCATCTGAAGTTGTGAAAGCACTTGAAAGCATCAAGATTGCTGCTGAACCAACAAAGAAAAACTATTTCGTTGGCGACCAATTCGATGCTGCTGGCTTAGCCGTCAAGGCTGTTTATAACACTGGCGAAGAAGATTTAGCCGCTACTGCATATGTCCTTTCCGGTTTTGATTCCGCAACTCCAGGCGAAAAGACAATCACTGTCACATATGAAGGCAAAACCGCCACATTTAAAGTCAACGTTATCGCCGTTGTCGCTGAAAGCATTGCTATCGCTAGCGAACCAACAAAGAAAGAATACTTCGTTGGTGATCAATTTGATCCAGCTGGCTTAACTGTTAAAGCCACATTCAATAATGGTAGTGAAGCCACTTTAGCTGCTGCTGACTACACATTATCCGGTTTTGATTCCGCTAATGCTGGTGAACAAACAATCACCGTTACATATGCGGGCAAAACTGCTACATTCAAAGTCACTGTTCAAGCTATCGTCTTAGCCAGCATCAGAATTGCTGCTGCTCCAACAAAGGCGAGTTACTACCAAGATGAAGAATTCGACGCTGCTGGTTTACAAGTTAAAGCAGTGATGAACAACGGTTCTGAACAAGATTTAGCCGCTGACGCATATGTCATTTCTGGTTTCGATTCTTCTAAAGGTGGTGTCAATACCGTGACCGTCACTTATCAAGAAAAGACTGCCACATTCGACCTCACCATTATTGGCAAAGATGGTATTGAAATTACAGCACCAGACAAAGTTCGTTATGGTGTTGGTGATGAATTTGATGCCACAGGTTTAACCGTCAAGCAAAAATTTGCTGATGGCACAAAGAAAGACTTAGCCGCTGATGCTTACGTCGTTTCTGGTTTCGATTCTGCCTCTGAAGGTGAAAAGACAGTTGTTATCACCGTCGGCACACAAACAGCTGAATTCAAAGTTAACGTCTATAAGGGCGCTTGGAATGAAACCGAAACAGCATTAATGGATGCCAAACTTCTCTATAATCTTCCATTCTATGTTGGTTTAGAATTTGCTGAAGAAAGCAAAACTAGCAATGTCGACCAAACCAAAGGTATGAAATGGTATGCTGCTAGATCACAATATGTCGCAGAAGAAAACGATATTGAAGAATATGCCAACGCTATCGAAGCTATTCAAACAGCTGCTGGTGAAAGAGCCTGGAAAGACTACGAAACACAAGTCGGCTCAATGTCTGCAGATGTTAGTATTCTCGGATTCCATCCAGATTACAACTGCTACCAATACACAAGATATTATGATGATAGTGACAGATATTATGCCTATCAAATCATTACCGTTGGTATTGACCTAGAAGGCAAATTATTAGTCGCCACCACAAGATGTGATGTCCCATATGCTTCTGACTTAGATGGCATTTACTTCAGCTATGTCACCGGTATTGTCGATGGTAGTAGAGAATTCAACGACTTCGTAGGAGGCTACTATTCTAGCGTCGTCGAAGAATCCTTCCGCTATGTTTCAGGCGCACCAAAATCTGCCAAATTCTTTGATTCCCTCTACTGGCCAACTTTAGAGAAGTGCACAGTCACAAATAACGCTGTTAGTGCACCAGGCTCAATGGTTTGTGTTTATAACGTTGCTCTTGGTTATCCATACTACATGGGCAGCAAATATTCCGATTTCTTCCATTACGAATTTGAAATTGTCTTCACTAACCAAAAATTAGCCTCTAACAAACAATACACCGCTGCTGATGTTAGCGCTATTGTTGCTCAATATGATTCGTCTTTAGTCACAAACGAAGAAAATGGTTCTTACACCGTTAACACTGTTATCAACGGTAACGTTATTAAGGTTAACTACTCCTTCGATGCAGGCTATATCACTGTCGATCTTGATGTTCTTGAATATGATCCATCACAAGATACCGGTGAAAAATACACCGCTGAACAAGTTGCTAATGACTTCAATAAAAACCTCCAAGCTGCGGCTCCAAGCCTTGCCATGACACAAGATTCACAAGGCACATGGGCTTTACACGTCACACTCGGAGAAAGCACAGATGAAAGCGAAGCTAATTTAAAAGAAGGTTGTGAGACAATTGCATCTTTCTTACCAGATTACATGGAATTAGGTGTGTCAATGTATGAAGATCCAACTAAACCAAACTATGTTGATTTATTTGGTGATCAATCAATCTTCTACGTTATGATTTATAGCACACCAGATGAAGCTATCGATGCGCAAATCATCAGTTATATCTATAACGGTAAGTTGCACGTTGAAATTGCTCTCTTTGCCTAAGCAACAATAACATTATAAGGACTGTCGAAAGGCAGTCCTTTTTTGTTTTCTTTGAAATTAAGATGCAAAAAAAGTAAAAAAAGTTCGATATATTCATTTTTATTTGACACTATCTTGATATTATGCAAAAATACACGTTATATTACCCTATATTCGTTTACCATTCTTGAAGAATGGTCGCGTTTGTGGTATAGTTTAGCAGCGTTTATATATGAAACGCGGGAAAGGAGAAAA
>CACZNF010000114.1 GCA_902782395.1 uncultured Erysipelotrichaceae bacterium
TTCCGTAGTCTTTTTTAAATCATAAGTAAATGATAAAGGACCTGACGCAGTGACTAGTTCCGCTTCTAAATTAAACTTGAAGTCAGAGAATCTATCTAAATCATCTTGATAATCAAGTTGGACAGTCATTGTGTTGGTTAAGAAATTGCATTTCTTGTCCCAAATGATACCTCTAAATTCAGAAACTGGGTCAGTTTCCTTGGTTTTGAAGACTTCATCAAAGATGGTTTCACCACCAAATCTATTCTCACTTAAAACAATGTGGTAGCTTTCATTAGCCTTTAAATTATTAAATTCACCATAGTTACTATATAACCATGTTGGAATGGAATAATCGTAGTTATCGTTATAAACACGAAGAGTGAATGGTTCTTTTATATCTTCTTCATTAATATCTTCTTCGTTTGGGCGATCATATTCTTCATATGGTTCACCATCTGGTCTTTCGTTTTTATGGTCAACGACATAAAGCTCATAAGTTAATGAGTCAGACGTCACGACAAAAGAATTAAATTCATAATCATAGTCGTGAAGCGCCACAGAAATACCAGTACCCACGGCAACAGCGGTAACCGCTACTACTGAAGCCGCCGTTACAACTGTTGTAGCTGTCGCGGCAATATTGGATGCAGTTGTTGTACTTGTCACGGTTGCGGAACCATGAACAGGCGCGGTAGCCTTATTGGCATACTGAACATTGACCTCCGTTTGTTTACGGATGGTCTTACCAACATATTTTTCGTTAAGTTCACCTTCAGGTAACTTATTTTCTTTTTGTGATATAGTTTCAGAATCTTGAGTTTTGCCAAATTCTAGACCACGTATTTGCTTATCGTTGGTTATTTCAATCTTATTAAACTCGTCGTTTCGCATAGTTCTACATGAAAAATATAGTAGAATTCTTCTTATTTTTCACTAGGAAATTGCTAAATACATGAGAGAATACATTAAACTTACGAAAAAAGTTTTGAACTAACACGCGCTTGTGAATTATACTTATAGAGAATTATTTCAACGAAAGGAACAAACGTTTATGAGATCTTCACTCTTTGACAACTCTATTTTTAGAGCGCGAGTCAATAAAGAAAAGGCTAAACTCTTCCCAGAAGGTGCTTTAGGCTACTTAGCTGGTCCAGTCTTAGCTTTGATAAGTAACTCATTTATATCCAGTTATTTACAAAAATACTACACTGACGTTTTAGGTCTTGCTCAATGGGCTCCATTATTCCTCATTTTGTTACAAGTCTTATCCGTCATCCTTGTTGTTGCTGGTAACATCTTGGTGGGCCGTTTATTAAACAAGCTCAACACCAAAGCTGGTAAAGCACGTCCATTATTATTGATTAGTGTTCCATTAATCATCTTAGCGTTCTTTGTCATCTTCTTCTTTACCCCATTCCCAGAAAGCGCTGGTGGTAAAGGCAACGACATCTTAACCCTTGTCATGGTGGCAGTTGGTTATAACTTATACTTCTCAGTTGGTTATCCATTCTACTATGCTTCCCACGCTGCTCTTGTTGGTTTATCCACACGTGATAGTAAAGCAAGAGGCTTATTAGCGACATTATCTAACGCTGCTGTGTTAGGTGCGATGGGTGCATGTACAATGATTCTTCCATTCTTCATTGGTAAAATCTTCGATGAACCATCTAAAGCATATGATGTCCT
Source organism: uncultured Erysipelotrichaceae bacterium (assembly GCA_902782395.1). The sequence continues at coordinate 1,669 of CACZNF010000114.1, forward strand.
TAAATGGGTCGCTCTTGTCTTAGTGGTTATTACCTTAATCGGTACTGTCTTAGAATTCGCGTTCACACGTGAAAGAGTCACTGAAGAACAACAAGAAATGCAAAACGCTAATAGCGAAGAAAATAAAGAAGTTAAGGTTTCTCAACAATGGAAGATCTGCTCCAAAGATAAATTCTGGTGGATCATGATTATCTTCTTCTTACTCTATCAATTAGGTGGTATGTTGAAGAACTGTTCACAACTCTATTACTGCAACGCTATTTGGGGCGCTAACGCCACTACTATTACTGAATTAAACGATTTAGGTGGTGCTAAATCTGGCTTATTAGCCATTATCGGTGCTATCCCAACCGCTGCTGGTATGTTAGTGGTTTGGCCATTATCCAATAAGATTGGTAAAGGCAAACTCATCCTCTTCGGTGCTATCTTAGCCGTTGCGGGTGGTGTCTTAGGTTTATTTGCTGGTGACAACTTCGTTCTCGCTGTTATCGCTTTCGTTATTAAAGCTTTAGGTGGTGCGCCAGCTATGTATATCTCCTTAGCCTTACTTGCAGACGTTAGTGATCACCAAGAAGCAAAACATGGTATCCGTTGCGACGGCTTATCAATGGCTATCTATGGCGCTATCATGGTCGGTATGACAGGTATTGCTAATGGTATCATCTCTGGTGTCTTAAATGCTGCTGGTTATGATGCTGCTAACCCAATCCCATTACTCGCTGTTCAATCCATGACAAGTCAAAACGTTCAAACCGCTATGACATGGATCTTCTTCGGCGGTGAAGCTATCTGCTTCGCAGTCATTGCCTTAATGTTCATCTTCATGAATGTTGAAAAACATTCCAAAGAAGACCAAGAAATTCTTAAACAAAGAAAAGAAGCTGCTGGTGTTAAAGAAGAACAACCAGAAGAAGCAAAAGCGGAATAATTAATTTTATTAAAAAAAGACGATATCGCTTGGTATCGTCTTTTCTTTTACTTCTTTTTCGGAAGTATTAATAACATGTGTGTTTCTTTTTTATATTGTTCGTAATCAGGTTTGTAATCTTTAAAATGTCTTTCTTCCATTGGGATGGAAATAAAAATAAACATTAATAAGTTCACTACCGCTCCAACGATAAAGTACCAATAATTGAAGTGACTTAAGATTAAAGTTAATGCCACGCCAAACCAAATGGATATCTCTCCTAAATAGTTAGGGTGTCTAGAATATTTCCAAATACCTCTATTTAAGACTTCTGAACGATCTTTTCTAATCTTCACAAAGGCTTTCATTTGAGTGTCAGCGATGAATTCTAATAATGTGCCAATAACGATAACCGCTAAACCGATAATATCGATAACGGAGAATGTTTCTACACGCGCATAGGCAATAACGGGTAATGTAGCTAGATAAACCACAATGGTTGGGAACATACAAATACCAAAGAGATTAACGACTTGGTAAAACTTACCACTTTTCTCTTTGAGCATTCTATATCTCCAATCCACATAACCTAAAGAATGGAAACCAATAATAAAGTTCATGGTTAAACGTGCGGAATATAAGATAAGGGCCACTAGTAAGAGAATTGTACCAACGTGCCAGTTATTATTTTTAATTAATAAACATAAATAGATGACTAATGTTTGAAGTGACCAATATGGGTCATACGCGGAAGCGGTTCT
>CACZNF010000115.1 GCA_902782395.1 uncultured Erysipelotrichaceae bacterium
TAAATCACTTTTCATGCCCTTTTCCATAGAAATAGGGAGTACTTCTAATTGTAAAGAAGCGATGTTGCTATCATCAGGAACATAAGTATATAAAGAAATGATGTCTCCGTTCTTTGCGTCATCTTCGGTAAAGTATGGGGTTTCTAATAAGTCACTACCAAGATAAGTTGCTTTAGCTTTATAAATGACTTCATATTTGATAGAGCTTTTATCTTCATGGCCTAAATCTTTAACGATTTCACCTCGACTATTTTCATTAGCGGCCCCTAAAGGTACTTCTTCATAATCTTTAGAAGATTTCCATTCTTTCACTGTGTCACCAATTTCTAATGGCTTTTGTTCACTACTTTCTGGTTGTTTATTTTTATTACAGCCCACTAAAAAGGAGGCGGTTAAAAAAGGAATAACCGTGCACAACAAACGTTTCTTGTAATTCATAACTATAATTCCCTTATATTTCGTTTTCATTTTACAAGTCTTCAAATATAAGGGCAAATATAAAAAAGAAGGTTTTTAAGCCTTCTTCATTTTTCTTTGTTGTTTACTGAGGTAATTAATACCCGCTTGAACGTAGGTCGTATCTTTCTTTTTCTTGAATGATCTAGTGAGCATTACAATACCGAAGACTAGGAAACCTAATGTTAAAACACCATTAATAATCCAGAAGATTGCCAACCAACGTAAGAAGTAATAAACGAATAAGAGCACATCAAGCACGTATGTAAATTGATGAATTGTATCAACAACTTGATCAAAGAAAATAACAAATACTGCGTTTAATATAGCGATTAAGATAAATGAAATACCAGTAATGGCTTCATAGATATTCGCTCTGAATTTATTCTTACCCACTTCTAAGAGTTCGTCTCTGGAGTATTCTTTTTCACCAATAGTTAAAGGATATGTTGTCATTTTGTTATGTCTCCTTCTAACTTTATTTTACATGATTATTTTGTTTTTATGATGTTACACAGTCTATCTTTTATCACTTATCGCTATTTATTAGCCTGTTTATTTAAGTAAATAACACCCGCTTTAATGTATTCCTGTTCGTCTGATTTGGTGAATGATAGGAATAAAGTAACTAAACCAATAAGTAGACATATCCCGGAAGCAAATAACCCTGCTACGGTTGTGTAATACGCCCCCAAGCCCGATGCCCATTCATCAAATTCAATAAGGGAATTAGATATTAGAAGAAAGAACACTAAGGAAACAGTAAGAAATCCTAAACCCAAAGCCGTAAGAAAGATACCGTACTTACGTAACCTAATAGCCGCTTCAAAGTGTTCCTTACCAATTTGAATAACTTCTTCTTTGGTGTATTCCTTACCATTTATGACTGCTTTTTCCATGTTTTATACTTTTCCTTACGATAAATATAGTCTTTAGCGATGTTTATATAATAATCTTCTTTTCTATCGATGACAGAAAAAATTAATAATCCAATGCCTAGTAGCAAAAATAAAGAAGAAACAATGGCAGTGGCAATAAGAACAGCTTGACCACCAAAAGCAAACAAAATGATGATTGGAAGGACTATCATGAATAACCAACTAGTGCGAATAATGGCTTCCGCACTTAAATATAAAACCACCAAAAGCAAGCCAATAATACTACAGGCAATGCCGTGTCCTCTGGCTTTCCTTCTAGCGCTATCGTGATCTTTTCCAAATTGGATTAAGACACTTCTTTTATATTGTTTACCAAGGATCTCTAGGGTTTCTTCTTCCATTGACGTACTCCTCTTGTTTAGCGTTGTACACTTCTTGAGTGATGAGACCTTCATCTAATAACTTTTTATATTTCTTAAGTTCTTCAATTTCTGGATCGATTTCTTCTTCTTTAACGGGCTCTTTAGACTTTTCTTCATAAGCCTCTCTCATTGCCCTATTATTTTCGATTTGAGTTAATCTTCTATAAGCATGGTCAATATAAGCTTGGTCTGGTTTTTTAATAGCGCTGACCACTAATAAGATGATGCCAACGAAAATCATGATTGAATAAATGACAACATAAAAGTACATCTGCGCTGGCATTGTTTCTGGTTCAACAGTGATGTATTGGTAAGATTTAATACTTTCGTTATATTCATCTATTGAGGATTGTAGTTCCGCCATTAGGACTAAATTGATAAGTAAAGCAAGAGTGCCCAAAATAGTAAAACCAAGGCCAATACCTCTTGGTATCCAATAGAACTTTGGATAAGTTCTTTTACCATACTCTAATAATTGATTTTTGGTGTATTCTTTATCACCGATAATTACTGGATAAGTCATAATTAATTCCCCTTCACATCTTTAAGATAGTAATAGTAATCTTCAAGTAAACTACCATGTTTATATATTTGATCCGCTTCTTCATTCGCGGGTAATGGTTTTCTTTCATGTTCCATATACACAAAGAACATATGGTCATCATAATAGTAACCAGACATTAACTCTTTATCATCAGGACCCTTGCTATAGTACATTCTTGAATTCTCATTAACATCCATTGAAATGAAATCTGTATAAGAAAGAGTGTATTCATAGGCATCCATTGATGAATAAGGCATATCTATCACATATGATTGAATATCTTCAGTGGTACTTAAGTTAGTAATAGAGAGCTTATAAATCTTTTTGCCTGCATAACCTGAGATATAGAAGTTATATAAGTCTTGACCAATTTGTTCATAAGTGACACTAGCGATTTCAGTGCATGATGTTCCTGCTTGTTTACCTATTTGACAGTTAATGTGATAGAGCAATTTATTTTCAGTATGCTGCGCGGTAGTAATCCATTCAGGAACTTGTGAGGTGGAATAGGTAGGTGCAGTAGTTGGACCACTTTTATTGTTGAAAGAGAATAACTGCATGTGTCCATATTCATTAACGGAGATAGAAATGAAAAACACCACTAACGCAATAGTGTCGATAGCCATAAAGATAATGGCAAAGACTTTACCTACTATATGTTTTTTAGGTTTAACATAGCTATTTTTATTGATGTCTTCTAGATTATTTTGCTCGGCCATGTCTATTATTCTAAATCACTTTCACAAATTAGACTATTTATTTATAAAAAACTGCTAGTTTATTGAAAAAGATTCCAAAAGGAACCTTTATTCATCAGTTTGTTCAACGATATTAACATCAATTGTGGTTTTATTACCGTTATTCTTTTCAATCTTAAGACTCACCACGAGAAGAGGAGGTGTATTAAATGACTTTGTAAAAATAAAGTAATCACCTTTGATATCTTGAATAACATC
>CACZNF010000116.1 GCA_902782395.1 uncultured Erysipelotrichaceae bacterium
AGAAGACGTTATCAGATATATCGAAGATAACGAACTATATTTTATTAAGAAAGTTAAACCGCTTCTAAAAGAAAGCCGTTTTAGACATTCTAAATCTGTCGCTCATATGGCTTACCAATTAGCGGAGCATCATTATTTAGATTTTTCTAAAGCTTACGTCGCTGGTATTCTCCATGACATCGCTAAAGGAATTAATGATGAAGAATCCTTAAGGATGATGAAGGAATTCTATCCAGGATTCTTAGATATTGGGGCTTATGCGTACCATCAATTCTTAGGAGCAATGGTGGCGAGAGATAAATTTGGTGTGGCTGACCCTGAAATATTAGATGCAATTAAGTATCATACGACCGGAAGAAAGAAAATGGGCTGGTTAGAAAAGCTAGTTTTCGTCTCCGATAAGATTGAACCAACCCGTCCTTATGATTCAAGCGACCTTATAAAGGCAATGTATGACGACTTTGATAAAGGCTTCATCACAGTTCTAAAAGCTAATCGAGACTTCCTCATTAGCAAGGATAAAATGGTGGACAATAGATTCACCGCAGACTGTTTTGCCTACTATTTGGACCTCTAAAAACGAGTTAAAAAAATGAACAATTAGGTCTCAGAAATGAGGCCTTTATTTTTGTGCTTGTTTAACATACAATTTGTTTAGGAAATCTTGAAAATGGCTAAAATAGGCAATTGGAAAAATGGCCGTTTTGACGAAGATCAACCTCAAGTAGTGTCGATTGTGGATAAACTGACTTTTCCACATTTTCCACATCAATTTTCTCTTTTATATCTACTTCGCATAATTGCCATTATGTTAACTAAATATAAGAAAATAAACTATATTACAAAGTAAAAGAAAAAACAGTCCGCTAACAGAATTTAACATCTGCGCGAAAACTGTCCAGGAATTATCCCCATTTAGTAGCAAATCTAGATGTACTAGAAAACTACTAATTTTTCTTATTAGCCTTTGAGCTTGTTGTAACCCAAATAGCGTTTGACTACATTTCTTAATTTTGTGAGTTTGTCTTTAGGCAACCTACAAATCTTAAATGAATCTAAGCGTACTTCATCGCCTGGATTGCTTGGATGCTTAAATTGTTTTGCTCTTAAAACATTCAAGACAATCTCTTTGACGAGTCTGCTTTTATCAATACATCTTGTTTGATTGATAACTGCAATTGAGTGTTCATTATTTTTAGATAAACCTTTAATGACACCAAGATCATAGTCACTTACAACGTTACAGCCTTTGCTTGTTAATGGGACAACCGACATAACTGGGCATTTGACACCTGACTTGTTTAATACAACAACTGGGTGTTTGCCATGAAGCTCTGAACCAAAGCCAACTGGGAACTCCGCAAAATAGATTTCACCCGCATTGACTTCGAACCAAGGTTCAAAATTTCTATAGAGATAAATATACTTGTTGATGAAATCTTGCATATCTAGGAGTTCGTGACCTTTTAGATATCTTTGTGGTAACTCCCTGTCTCTTTTTTTGAAGATGAGTTCTTTTCTTATTATTTCTTCATCTTCATTTTCAATTACTTCCTCGACTTCTTCCATGTTTTCTAATAATTCTTTATTTTGCTTTTCTGCCATATTAGGCCTCCTTTCATTAAATTATTAGTGCGTGCACGGTGCGCACAAATACAAGAGCATACGCCTATATACGCGAAAAAGAAAGTACCTAAATAAATGAAAAAAGAACCTAAATATTAGGCCCTTTTTTCACATTTTTTCTAATATTATATTAGAATAACTCTTCTATTGGGGTACCCAATAGGTAGTCAGGTTTCTCAATGTTGAAGTTTTTAAGGATTGTCGCGCCAATATCGGCGAAAGACATTCTTTCTGGGTAATAACCACCATTCTTGATGCTCTTACTATAAATAAGAAGAGGAATCTTTTCTCTTGTGTGGTCGGTACCTGTCCAAGTTGGGTCATTGCCGTGGTCAGCGGTGATAATTAATAAATCATCTTCTTTTAAGAAAGGAAGGAGTTCCCCCACTCTCTTATCGAATCTTTCAATACATTCGCCATATCCGATTGGATTACGTCTATGACCATATTCACTATCGAATTCCACTAAGTTGACAAAGCAAAGACCGGTGAAATCGTGGTTTTTAGCCTCTTCTATGGTCTTATCCATGCCATCCTCGTTAGAGACAGTCTTTTGTGTCTTAACGACGCCATACATGTCGAAAATGTCGCCAATCTTACCAACACAGCTTGTCATGAAGCCATGATCTTGTAAAACATTCATCACTGTTGGAGCGCTTGGCTTTAAAGCGATGTCGTGTCTATGACCTGTGACGCGTTTGAAATTAGTTTTGTCTGTACCGATATATGGACGAGCGATAATTCTTCCCACCATCCATTCTGGTTTCATGCATATTTCTCTAGCGATGTCGCAGCAGCGATATAATTCTTCTAAACCTGTGACTTCTTCATGTGCAGCAATTTGTAAAACAGAGTCACTGGATGTGTAGACAATCAAAGAATTGTCTCGGCATTGTTCTTCACCGAGTTCCACGAGAATTTCTGTACCAGAAGCGGCTTTGTTGCCAATCACTTTGTGACCAGTTCTTCTTTCTAATTCATCAATGAGTTCTTTTGGAAAGCCGGTATCGGTAAATGTTTTAAATGGAACTTGGGTGTTAATACCCATGATTTCCCAGTGGCCAGTCATGGTGTCTTTACCATTACTGACTTCTCTAGCTTTGGAAACATAAGCGTTTGGGTGTGTCACTTTGCTTGTGCCTCTAATTGGATCTAAGTCACCAATACCTAATTTATTTAAATTAGGAACATTTAAACCATTCGGCATCTTTTCACCAATATGGAGCAAAGTGTTTGAACCTTTATCGCCAAACTTATCCGCATCATCTAAATAGCCGGTTCCCATTGAATCAGCGACGATGACAAATATTCTTTTATATTTGTAATTATTCATAAGAATACCTCACTTCATTATCTTATCATAATCTGATTTAAGTTTCTCGCTAGAAACATGTGTATATATTTGTGTGGTGGCAATATTAGTGTGTCCGAGCATGCCCTGGACCATACGAAGTTGCGCTCCATGATTGAGCAAATGCGTGGCAAAAGAGTGCCTAAGCGTATGTGGGGAGATGACCATATCGATACCCGCAAGCTCAGCGTATTTACGCACTTGCTTGAAGAAATAAATACGACTGAGTGGCTCGCCGCTTCTATTTAAAAATAGAAATTCACTGCTTTTACCAAAAACTGTAATAATTCCTTTGGAAAGATTCACTTGTCCTTTCTTAAGGTTTAATAATTCACTAACACGTAAACCAGAAGCATACATTGTTTCAAGCATCGCTCGATCTCTAATACCAGAAGGAGATTCCATATCAGGGGCTTCTAATAAGCGGTCAATCTCTTCTTCACTCAAGCAGTTAGGAAGATGTTTAGGCTTTTTAGGAGTCTCAATTTCAGGAATATTGCCTGTATAATGTCCTTCTTTCTTAAGAAAGAGATAGAAACTTCTCGTGGAAGATAGTCTCCTTAAGGCAGTAGAAACAGACTTACCTAAAGAGAGTTCAAACTTTAAAAACTCATATAGGTCAGTTTCAAGTAAATCCGCGGTGTCTTTCTTATCGTTATAGTAATTAAAGAAAGCTTGTAGGTCTTCTAAATAAGAGATCCAGGTTTGAGGAGAAAGGCCTTTCTCTACGAGAATGTATTGATGGAACAAATCAATGGCGTCAACTATTTCCATTTTTCTTCACCTCGCTTGCTCTTTTCAATAATGGCT
>CACZNF010000117.1 GCA_902782395.1 uncultured Erysipelotrichaceae bacterium
TCTCCACCTTCTTCAATTTGTTCGCTAGAAACAAATGTTAAGAATCTTTCATTGTCGTCGAAAACAGTGATTGGGCCATAATAGCTAAATAGCACCATTCCATTATCAACAAAGCTTAAATAGGCTTGATAACCAGAAGTTCTGATTTCGATTGTCACACTGCTATCTTCGTCATAGACATAATGACCATTATTGTATGTGAAGTTATAGGTGTCACCAGTAGAATTGCTAATAGAAGCAGAAACACCTTCTTTAACCACTAATGTGAATGTATCACCATTCTCATCATCGAATGTATAGGTAGTAACTGTAATCTTTGAAGCGCCTTTGGTAACGGTGAATTCGATTTCAACGTCTTCATCATTACTGGTAATAGTAACTTTAGCGGTACCTTCTTTAATAGCGGTAACTAAACCTGTTTCACTGACAGTAAGAACTGTTTTATCGTTTGAATCATATAAAAGCGTTTTGTCTGTCGCGTCTTCGTTAACGGTTGCATTGATTTGATATGTTTCACCAGTTTTCATAGTGACTGGAGTTGTATCCACAGTGATTCTTGCAGCAACATAACTATTGACGTGAACATAATATCTTAATTCAAAATCATCATCTGACTTGGCAACAAGAGTAAAGTCGAGCGGTTCCTTGTCGTTCAGGTACGTAGTTATAACCGACATCACCTTCAATGAAATATTGATAGGTATCATAGTCTGTATAATTAAATTCAATGGTTTCTGTGTTGGTATTGAGTTTAAGTATGAGATTACCTTCATTTACAGTAATTTCACCATCGTCAAAGGAAGCTTCGAAGGTGCCAAAGCAGCCAGGGAAATAATCACCAAAAGAAAGGATGGATAATTCCATGTGATAGTTACCATCATAAGTGACTGTAATATCACCAATGTTTACTACATGTTCTGCATTATCATTCATGTAGTCTTGAACGATGAAATCACTATTCGCAGTGTATTTTCCAGCATATGGATTGATTTCACCAGCGGTTTCATCTTCGATACTTAAGTTGACATTGACTTCTGGAACAGCGTTGCTTGTCGCGGAAGCAGTGAATGATTCACCAATTTTCATTTCTCTTCTTGTGTCTTTGGTGTTAAATGGAACAACTGCACCATCAATCTTGAGAGTGATTTCACTAGTTGATAATACTCTTACGTATTCACCACTAGTTGAAGAATAGCGATCAGCGCAGTCAGTCACTTGAACGTGGTTGGTATCAACAAATTGCAACAAGATAAGATGGCCACTAGCATTTGCAAAGAATAAGTAGCCATTGTTATAAGTGATACCTGTGAAATTATATCTTCTACCACCATCGAGAACGACTGTGTCGGCGTAGATTTCAATAGTATTATCGCCTTTTACAAAATAGCCTTGTTGTTCTTCAGTAAAGGAAACAGTTGTCTTAACGCCGTCAACTGGTTTATTTTCAGCGTCACGTGTATATGTAAATTCAATGGAGAGAATATCTGCTGGCCAGTTATCGTACTTACCAACTAACTTGATGTAGTTGACGTTTGGAACGTTATCGTAGACACGGTCACCACTTTGAGATTCAGCTTCTAAGAATTCATACATTTCAGTAGCGGTATAACCAGCATAAAGTCTGAAGTTGCCGTTACCACCATTAACTCTAATTGCGGTCACGCCATGTAATGATTCAGTATTTTCAATGATATCGCCTTCCATAACTCTGAGTTTGGAATTAACAATAGTCATTGATTGTGCATCTTGAGAATTTCTTGTTAATTTGAAATTAACGAAGTAATCGCTCTTTGGTGTAGTACCGCGAGCGGAGACATTAGCGACATTGTTTTCAAATTCAGGTTGAACACCTAAATCGAGAAGTAATTCTGTGCCTTTTTCTTCAACAAGGGCTTCGTTAACTTTGATTTCATAATTTTTGGTGAAGCCTTGATAAGTAACTTTAACTGTCACTGTACCAACGTTATTAAGGATGGTACCTCTAGTTGGATCAGTAACATAGTCAGTCACTGCTTCATTAGAACCATCGTTATAGTTGGCGGTAACAACTAAGCCAGTTGCTTCAAATGCATCACCTTCTATGAATTCTTTCTTAGCATTGCTGGTATTTAATTCAATACCAACGAGTTTTTTAATAACGTTAATTTTGAATTCAGCGGTTTTACCTTGGTAAGTAACTGTAATGGTATTTTCACCAAGGGTTTTTAAAGCTGTTCCATTAGCAGGATCAGTTACATAATCAGTTACTGTTTCTTCAGTATTGTTATTGTATTTAGCGGTGACCACTAATCCGGTTAAGTCTAAAGTGTCATCGTAGTCATAGACTTTTTTAACATTTGCGGTATTTAATTCAATACCGGTTAAAACTTTAACGACATTAACTTTAAAGGTCGCTGTCTTTTCTTGATAAGTAACAGTCACGGTGTTTTCGCCTAAATTAGTTAAGACGGTACCGTTTTCTGGGTTAGTTGTATATTCAGTCACAACCGCTTCTGAATTATCGTTATACTTCGCGGTGACCACTAAACCTGTAAGATTTAAGGCTTCGTTATAGCCATATTCTTTCTTCACCGCTTCAGTGTTGAGTTCAATACTAGTTAATACTTTATTAACGGTAATTTTGAATGAGGCAGTGAATGTTAAATAGGTCACAACGATATCGTTTTCACCCACTGTTTTAAGTTCGCTACCATTAGCGATATTTGTGGTATAGTTTGTGACTTCTGTGGTTGTGTTATTACTATAATTTGCGGTTACCACTAAACCAGCAAGATTAAGAGTGTCACCATAGTTATAAGCCTTTTTCACATTGTCTGTGTTTAGACTAATACCGGTGACTGTTGGGATAATAGAGCTAGAAGTAGATGATGTAGATGAACTAATACTACTAGTCGAGTTATTAGAACTACTGCTACTACTAGATATATCAGATGATGGGGATGGGAGTGATGTTTGTGTGCTAACTTCGCTAGAAGAAGATTGACTAATTTCGGAATTACTACTTGATTGACCGAAATCGCACGCTGTGGCGACTAATGTCACACCTAACGTTAGACTGGCAATCTTGATGAATGATTTTTTGATCACTGACATATTTATGTCCTTTCTTTTCATGATGTGCGTGTTTATGTGTGCTCGTATACGCACTCACGACTTCAATCTTACTCTTCGCGTTTTACTAAGTAAACGAATAAAATAAGCAAAAAATGACAAAAATAAAAAAATGGCATTTTTTGATTAAAATATGCCCAATTCTTAACTTTTTATTTTAGATATTTAACTTTTAATCTTTTAATCTTCTCTTCGTTAAGAGAACAGTTTTCCACTAAAAAATTATCTAAAGAACCAAACTCTCTATCGATTTCGTTAAATGAAATATCTAAGTATTCTTTTCTAGCTTCAAAATATTCTAACCAGATTTTCTTTTGCTCTTTATTTAATGTATCTGGGATATGTTCTTTATAGTAAAGAGGACTTTCATTAGTTAATAAATAGTCTTTATAGATTGTTTCTTTATCAAAGCCTAAAGCGTAAAGAATAACCGCGGTTAAAATACCCGTTCTATCTTTACCAGAGGAACAGTGATATAAGATACCTTTATTGTTATTTTTAAGTAAAAGTTTAAAAATCTTTGTCCAAACCTTTTTCTTTTCTTTACCTACGATTTCTTTATAGAAAGGCGCCATATCAGGTAAAGTCATACCCATATGTTCTTTCATGATGTTATAGTGTTTAACACCAAAGATAAAAGAATCTTTTAATCTTTTACGTTCTCTTTTTCTTCTTAAATCGATAACGATTCTAATATTATGTTCTTTCTTTAGAAAGGCTTTATCTTCTTTTGAAAGATTATATAGAACATCACTTCTACATATCATTCCTTCTTTTAAGCCAAGATAAGATAAGTCTCTAAAGTTTCTCATGCCTGTATTCTATCTCATATAAGTTTTATAAAAAAGACCAGGTTTTTAGACCTGGTACTGTTTTATCTTAACGAAACAATTTGTTCAGGAGTAAAAACTGGTATACCTCTATTTTCATAGTCTTTGATGTTGTTTGTGATTACAGCATCAAGTAGTTCTTCTTTTGCGGTTTGTATCATTAACTCGTCTTCGTAGTCTTTATAATCTTCAAAGATGGCATTTATTGCAGCGTCCGCGCTAACGCCAATTACTTTCGAACATAAACTATAAATATCAGAAAGGATTTTGTTTGTCTTAGCTTTATCGTGGACGTGTTTCATTACAAAATATTCAATGTCCCTTAATGACATCGAAGTAATGTAAGTTTGGTTCTTATTTTCTCGGCACCAAATAAAGAACCTCAATGCGTGTTTACAATTATCATCACGTTGAAGCAAATAATCCAAAAAGACA
>CACZNF010000118.1 GCA_902782395.1 uncultured Erysipelotrichaceae bacterium
TTTTCCAAGAGCGTATCTAAACTGTTTTTCGATAATAAACTTATCGTCAACTTTAATTAAGATACCAACGCCACCGCGATGGGTGATGATTTCTCTTAAAGATTGTTCGCCATTAGGGCAAAGCACAGTGTCTTTCTTTAAAGAGACAACGTGGCCTTTATATATTTGTTCACTATGTATAGTTATTTCTTTTTTATCCATGCTTATATATTACGCCTTTTAAAATAAAAGGTCTTCTTATTTGCAAACAAATATATTATTTAATAAAATAATCCTCGTAGAAAGAAGGTATTCCCAATGGAATCTATTAAAAAAACTTATTTAGAAAAAGAATTAGCTAACTACAAGAAAGACGAAAAGAACGCGATTCTTCGTCACGCTTTAGTGAAAAATTCTTTATTATCTGTCGCTAGTAGTCAAGACGACATTAAAGAAATGGACTTCAACTTTGATATTAATATCAAAACATTACCAGCCGCTAATCAAAAGGCTTCTGGTAGATGCTGGCTTTTCGCTGCCACTAATGTGTGTAGAGAAGTCATTGCTAGAAAACTTAACTTAGCTAACTTTGAATTATCACAAAGCTACTTAGCTTTCTATGATCGTTTAGAAAAATCTAATTACTTATTAGAAGCAGTTATCGAACTCATTGATGAAGAATATGATGAAAGAACATTAGCGTTCCTTCTCCAAAACGGTGTTGGTGATGGTGGTCAATGGGATATGTTTGTTAATTTGGTTAATAAATATGGTCTCTGCCCAAAGAACGTTTATCCAGAAACAAATACTTCAAGCGCTACAAGAGAAACTGCACAATTAATTAACTTCACTATCCGTAAATTCGCTAGTGACGCTAAAGCGTTATATCTCGAAAAAGGCTTAGATGCTGTGAGAAAAGAAAAAGAAGCAGTCTTAAATAAAATCTACTTCTTATTAATCGACGCCTATGGCGTGGTTCCAGAAAAATTCGACTTTGAATACACTGATAAAGATGGTAATTACCACATCGAAAAAGGTTTTGACGCTTTATCATTCAAAGACAAATATCTCGGTGATTCCTTAAATGACTATGTTTCATTAATCAACGCTCCAACAAAAGACAAAGCCTTTGGTAAAACATACACTGTTAAATACCTCGGCAATGTTGTGGGTGGTAAAGACGTCACACACTTAAACGTCAACATGGACAGAATGAAAGAACTCATTTTAAAGCAACTTAGAGATGATAGAATCGTTTGGTTTGGTAGTGATGTTGGCTTCTATGGAGATAGAGAAGAAGGTGTCTGGGATGATACAAGATTTGATTTAAAAACACCTTTTGGCTTAGATCTTAAAATGAACAAAGGTGAATCCTTAGATTACCATGCTTCCCAAATGAATCACGCAATGTGTATCACTGGTGTCTCCTTCAAAGAAGGAAAACCAAGCAAATGGAAGATTGAAAACTCCTGGGGTAAAGATCGCGCTAAAGATGGTTATTACATCATGAGTGGTTCTTGGTTTGACCAATTTGTCTATCAAGCAGTCGTGGATAAGAAATATCTTAACGAAGAAGAATTAAAAGCCTTGAAAGAACAACCAATCGTCTTAAAACAATGGGATCCAATGGGTTCTCTCGCTGACTAATTTATGCAAAAATTCCAACTCTACTTATTCGATTTTGATGGTACCTTATTTGATACCTTAGAAACATCTAAATACGTTTTTAGGAAAGCCTATCAATTTTTAGGCATTCCTTTAAACGAGGATGAAGTTTTACAGTTCACTCGCGAACCAATTCCGGTGAGCTATAAAAGAATGGGGGCGCCAATAGAAAAATATGATGCTTTCATGGCACAAATCGAAAAGTACCTTAATACCACAAAAGAAAGTATTGATTTAACTGACATCTATGATGACACATATGACACCATCATCGATTTAAGAATGGATGAAGCCGATTTAGGTATTGTCACTTCCAATAATGTCCCACATGTGAGAGACATCCTTAGAAAGTTTGATATGCAAAAAGATTTCTTCACCGTTTTAGTGGGTAATCGCGAAGCGCCTAATCCAAAGCCTTCACCAGAACCAATCTTAAAAGCCTTAGAAATGATTAACTATAAAGGCGATAAGAAAGACGTTTGCTATGTTGGCGATTCGCTTAACGACTGCTTAAGCGCAGTGAATGCTGGAGTAGTGCCAATCTTACTTGATAGAAACGATGAATATAAAGACGCTCCATACTTAAGAATTCATTCATTAAATGAACTTTTATAATTTGTGTTTCAATAATTAAACGAAGTCACGTATAATAAAAATACTTAGTATTTATGGCAAAAAAGAAGAAAAGAAGAGGCGTAAAAGTTTATAAGCCTCATAATGTTGGCACAATCTTATATGCGATTTTTGGTTTAGGCGTTGTCGCCTGCTTAGTCATTTTTGCATTGATGCCAATGTTTTCTTGCGTCAAAGAAGGTGAAGCGGCAATTACTTTCACCGGTTTAGAATACTTAGAATTCTGTTTAAGAAAGTTCGCTGGCCGCATTATGACATTGCCCGCTCAAATCGCGCCATTTGAAGCCTTATTAGCTAATGAAACAAGTAACGTACTATTACAAAACATCCAAAAATTCCATGAATACATTGAACTAGGCATCGGTGCTGTATTCGCTCTTTCCGTTATTTGGGCCTTATTTGAAGTTTTAATGTCTTTATTTATGCTCATCTTGGGTAAGAGTAACCATCCAAAGGGTATCAAAACATTTGGTTGGTTAATCTTCTTGTTCTTTGCCATTGCTTATGGTTTGTCCTATATGTATTTCGTCTTCATCATGCAAATCGCTGGTGAAGGTGTAACCATTAAACCTGATAATCTTTCATTGATTGCGTTAGGCGCAATGTTTGTTGGCGCTTTATTCTTAACTATCATCTATCGTATCTGCTTAAAAGACCGCATTCCTTTAATTAAAAATAAGAGAAGAAAAGACGATGATGATGACGATGATGACGACGAGGAAGAAGTCGAGGTGTCTCCCCGGCAAGTAAATCAAGAACAAAACATTCCTCAAGAAGCTCCGCCAGTTCAACCATCTGTTGATAACAATCAAAGCGTTATTACCATCGGTAATAGTGCTTATAAAAAGAATATTGATATTACAACCGCTAATATCCCTGAAGGCATTGCTATTTTAGGTAGTTCAGCCTTCGCTAACTGTGTTAATCTCGCCGAAGTTCAACTACGCTGGTAGTGTGGAACTTTGGAAAACTATTAAAAGAGGTAGTAACTGGCTTTCTAAGTCAGGCACCAAAACCGTCTATTGTAAGGATGGTCAAATTAACGTCAATCCATCTCACTAAGAATTAACATGAATCAAGCAGAATATGTCATCGATCACGAGAAATATATTCTAGGCAAAGATAAAAATGGTCAAACTCACTACGTTAGTGAAGTCCAAGATATTGTCTTTCCTATTGTTTTAGAAATTGACCGTATCTGTCGAAAAAACAACATTCCCTATGCTTTATGTTTCGGCAGCGCTTTAGGCATCTATAACTATGGGGGATTTCTACCATGGGATGATGACGCTGATATCGTTTTTAACTATGAAGATTTAGATAGACTAATTGAAGCTTTTAAAAAAGACTTAAACCCAGACTATGTTTTTGATTGCTACGAAGTAGATAAGCGTTATAACATCTTACAACCAACAATTAAAGTGAAGAATAAAAATGGTCCAACGATGGTGGATAAAAACCATAAGCGCATGAAAGATCGAATCCATTCCAGCGATGGCTTCTTCGTCGATATGGTCGCTCTTGTGGGTATGAAGGACGCTAAAAGTCATAAAAAGCTATTAAATAGAAGTAGAAGAAGACTTATCTCTTATTTTGTGCAAGATTACATGTTTAACTATGATCCACTTAAACTGAAAGCTAAAATGAAAGAGGAAGAAAAGAAATA
>CACZNF010000119.1 GCA_902782395.1 uncultured Erysipelotrichaceae bacterium
CAGCGATTGGTTCCACAACACCTGATAGCATACCAAACAAGAATGCTTTAAATGAGGAACCACTTTCACCTTTAATTGGTAAGGACACCACTGCGCCTTCTGGAATATTTTGAATACCAATACCAATCGCGAGTAATAAAGCGCCTATAAGTAAAGCGTGATTATCAGGTTGTGATAACGCGACACCAAAGGCAATACCAACGGATAAACCTTCTGGGACGTTATGAATCGTGACCGCTAAAAACATTTTAGAAGTCTTTGATAATGATTTAGTTCTCACACCTTCTTCTTTGTTTTCTTGATTATGGAAGTGTGGTACCACCTTATCAATTAGCCATAAGAATCCAGCGCCTAGAACGATGGAAATAGCCACCACTAGCCAATTGGGCATGTAAGAGACGTTCCCGTCTTCCAAAGCCGGTTTAATAAGGGAAAAGAATGAAGCGGAGAACATCACGCCTGCGGCAAAGCCAGTAAAGATTTTATTTAATCTCGGTGAGATTTCTTTTTTGCGAATAAAGAAGACAAATAACGCCCCCAATGTTGTACAGATAAATATTAGGGGTATACCAATTAATGGATAGACAAAGTCTTGCATATTGATTACCTCCAAAAGAACAACTTTTTAACTGCTTGTGTTTTATAGTAACTAGTAATCCTATAACCTGTTGGATAAAAGGCTTTAACGAAATCTTCTTGATCTAAATCTAAAGGTGTTATCACCACGAGTGAATTAGTTAAGTGAGAAGCCTTCACTTTCTTATAAGACGCAAAGTTCTTTCTCACCGTGTCTTCAACGTGCATTTCACACATGCCACACTTCATTCCATCAATGCCTAAGATATATTTATTCATACTAGTTACCTATGGTGATTTACTACATGAGTTAGTCACCACTAACTAATAATATCACAATAAATAACTTTGCAAAGAAAAAAGCATTTTTTCGATGCAATTTTATGAAGAAAGCTATATCACAAACATGCAAACAATGACATTTAAGAAATCATAAACACCATGGCCTAAAGCTAAGCCTAAGTATTTGCAGTTCTTAAGGAAGTATTTAGCGAAGCCAAATATTAAACCAAAACCAAAGGTAAATAAGACTTGGAATAGACTACCGTTAATGATGTGCCAAACACCAAATAATGCCGCGGCAATAATGACACCAATCCATTTATTCTTCTTAAAGAAACCACAAAAAGTTTCTTGATAATAAACTCTGAACACTAGTTCTTCTACTGGGCCCACGAATATGACAAAGAAAAGTAAAGAAAGCAATAAGTTTGCCCAATTAAAGTCTTGATGTTCGCCAACAATAGAATGACCCAATAACGCTGGTAAGAACGCGGCGAAGAAAGAGATGACTATAGCCAACCCTAAGCCAATTAGATATTGCTTCCAGTTCTTTACATCAAAATCAATCTTAATACCTGTGATGATGATACTAGCGATAGCAAGACCAACCATAGCAAAATAAATACCAAATCTGAAGTACAAACCAGCTGTTCCTGTTAGTGGAACGATATTGGGTAAGAAAGTAAATAAAACAAGCAATGCTGTAGTGATAATAAGAACGATAATTCTCTTTTTCATAAGACAATAATATTCTCGTTACATCAAGAAAAAAAGAAGAACTTATTTGTCCTTCTCTTCTTTACTAATTTCTCTTAGTTCTTTTTGATCTCTTCTACCGGATGTTTCGTTATAGAAGTTAACAATGATAGAGGTAATAACGGCAACTGCGATAATGCCGTATAAACCTAATATCACGGTTAATACTCTGCCTAGAGGTGTCACTGCGGTGAAATCACCGAAGCCAATCGTAGTCACTACCGCGAAGCTATACCATAAGGCATCTGGGAAATTAGTGATACCTGGTTCCACTGTTTGAAGAACAATGGAGAAGCAAATAATCGTGGTTAATAAACCAAATAAGATTTCTAAAGAGAATGTGGAAACAATAATCTTAAATAAGACTTTAACTTTCAAAGTAGCGAAGATAATCATCGCCGCTTCAATGAAGGATACCACAGCGATAAAGACACATTCTAAAGTCACAATTGTGACGACGTTTTCTTCCGCTGGGGTAATAAATATACCAATGGCTAAAACAACGGCAAAGGCAATGATTAAACCGTTTAAAACAATGCTACGTATATCGTGTTTTTGAATAAGTGAGAATGCTCTAGATATGACGATAGATAAACAATATAATCCAGCGGTAATTTGGAATACCTGCGGGTTATATGTATTACCGGATAAAGAGACAATACCCAAAATAGCGTTAAATATAAATAATATTAATGATCTAATAAAGTTTAATTTGGTACGGTTTTTTAAGAATGAAACAATGCTTAATAAAGCAGTGCCCATAAAGACCCAAATTAAAAACTTACTAGCTTCTTCTGGTGTCTTTTCATAGATTTGTAAAATCGTTAAAGCGGAGAACGCTAAAACTAAAGTGGAAAGAACAGTGCTTACTAGTGTTAATAGCACTTTCATGAATGGTTTTTGAAAGAAATCAGTTTTGCGTTTGCTCATAATGGAAATAATATACCATTATTTATTATCGTTTTCTCGCTTTTTGGTACTGTGGTGCCAATTTATGCAATTTTAGCGAGTGCTTCTTTCATATCATTAAGGCATTGATCAAATGTTTCTTTTGGATAACCACGCTTATGGAAGAAATGAAGCGCTCTCATGCAGCCAAGCACTCTAGCTTTATTAGAGATTTTGATATATTCTTCATCATTTAAATCAGAATAGTACTTTCTAGAAAGTTCTTTCCAAATGTATCTCGCTTTATCAACGGAGATACCAAGGAAGTCTTCCACCGCTCTTGAATCTAAGAGACTAAATTCATAATAGGAATTACAAATCGAAGCTAATTCAAAGATTGGATCACCAATGCATAAAGTATCCATATCAATAAGCATTAAGTCATTACCCACCATTAATTGGTTTTTAAGATGGAAATCACCATGCATTAACGTTCTTGAATCTGGTACTTCATCAATTAATTTATAAAGTGTTTTATATGTTTGTTCATCTAAGAAGCTTTTAACTTTTTCTAAATAGCCAAATGATAACTTCTTCATATCTGGTAAGGAGCCATCAGTGACCACTCGACTATGCATATGTTTAAGTACTTTGACTTTAAGTACTTTGACTGCTTGATCAATAAAGGAGTCAGTGTTTTCTTGGCTTTCATTCACATATTTAGAACATGAACTAGCGTCTAATAGTTCAAATATTGTGCCATAGTCTTCCCCCACTTTAACGATTTGTAAGGCAATCGCTGTTGGTAAGCCCATGACAAAGGCTTTCTTAGAAAGCTCTCTTTCATTTTTAATATCATCTAAAGTTGTATGCTTATCATAATAGACTTTAACGATAGTATCAGGGGCTAAGCGATAAACCGCTCCATGAGCGCCTTTACCAATTAATGGACAACCTTCAGTTGATATTTGAGGGAAAGCTGACGATCTTAGTGAAGCCCGTCATATCGAAGATATCGTAGACTTCTGTGGAAGCATTAATGACAGAAGTATTATCCACTTTCTTTTTAATGCCTAAAACAACGCGTAAACCCGCACTAGAGATGTATTTAGTGTTGCTAGCGTCAAGCACTACTGCGTCATAATCTTGTTGGCTTAAAAGGTTATTAACTTCTTTATCCACTAAATCACAAGTGTCAAAAGATAAGGAGGATGGTAATTGATAATTAAGAGTCATATTATTCCGTGACCTCCTCAGCTGGCCTTACACTTTGAATGGCTTCTAAGAAACCATAATAGGCTGGCTTTTTACCAAATTTATCAGTAAAGAGTAAAGCGTGTTGATTTCTTCTCCAAGAGTGAGCGTCATCAATACCCCACATCACAAAAGCATCAACATTCATTGTGCCTTCAATATTACCTTTTAAGATTTTGGTAATTAAGTTTTTAATAGCGGTCTTTTGTTTTGTGTATTCAGAAGTACCACTGATGGTGAGATCAAATTCAGTGATTTGACACTCTAAGCCTTTTTTAAATATTTGCTTAGCATCGTTTAAGACGATATCCATATTCTCACCAATGCCTTTATGACCTTGGATGCCCACTCCATCAATGAGTCCTTCATTAATGATTGGGGTTAATAAGGTATTTAAAGCATATGTTAAGTTTTGAGCGTCGTTATCATATGACCAGTCATTATAATAAAGCTTTTGACCTTCCGCGGCATATGCTCTTGCGTACTTAAAAGCGTAATAGACAAAGTCTTTACCAATGACGGTATACCACATATTGTTATTATTTCTAATACCATGGTTTTCCACTGCCTCATTAGCGACGTCAATCGCGTAAACAAGTCCTGGCCATCTATTGTTAATAGTTTCTAAAGTAATCTTAATGAAGTTTTCCATTCTTTTAAGCATGACATCTTTAGAAACATTAGAACCACTGTTGTTGTAGCCTTTTTTAAAGAACCAATCAGGAACTTGAGAATACCAAACAAATGTATGGTGTCTGACTTTAATATGGTTAGCTTCACAGAAGTCATAAATCTTTTCAAATGGT
>CACZNF010000120.1 GCA_902782395.1 uncultured Erysipelotrichaceae bacterium
AATTGGAATATTTAAACTCTTAAATAAATTAACAGCGGCATCAAAGAAAACCTCAACATTTGAAGATTCATTAAGAAGCGACTTATCAAGCTTAGCAATAGAGAATGGAAGAGTGATAAATCTCGCCATATTGGAGTAACCACTGCCAAAGTCATCCATCGCAAACTTGATACCGTGTTGACCTAAATCGTTCATAAACTCTCTTGTCTTCGCGGGATATTTAACCGCAATGGTTTCTGTAATTTCTAAACAGAGCTTACTTGGATCAATATTATATTCTTTGATTGTTTTGATAAATCTTTCGCTTGGATTATTAAAGAATTCAGCGCATGAGATATTAACTTCTAAACTCTCGATATCCGGATTTCTTTGTAGGAACGAACATGTTTCGTTCAAAACAAAGAAGTCGATATCATTCGCTAATCCAAAGTTCTCAGCGATTGGAATAAACTCACCTGGTCCGATATAGCCTAATTCCTCATTATCGAGTCTGATTAAGGCTTCGAAATGATTAAAGCGTTTTTTATTAATATCAAAAATTGGTTGGTAAACCATATATAAGCCTTTGCCAGTTCTTAAACATTCCTCTAAAATCTCTTTTATTCTACGGTCCCTATTGATGCGTTCTAAGAACTTACCATCTAATTTAACATAGTTGGAATCTTTAAAATTAATAGTTGCTAATGTTCTACTTAAGAAGTCGTTATACATATCAGAATTTCTAAATGCGTTGTCATTATAGAAATAGAAGAGGTCGAGGGTAATCTTAACTGTGTGGTTTTTAATATTGAATGGTCGCGCAAATCTTTCCTTGATCGCTCCAATCATAATTTCTTGTTCTTCTTTGTCTTTGCACATCAAAACAAAACGAGAGGAGTGGGTTTTAAAGATTAATGTTTTCTTATTAACGCTTTCAATGAATCTCCTAATCGTGGATAATAGTTCATCACCCGCTACTAAGCCAAACTTTTCATTGAACATGCCAAAGCTTTCAATATCAAAGATAATGTAGTACTTTCTTTGTCTTTCAAACACTTGGCTATTGATGTAATCAATAAACGCTTCGTTATTAAATGCTTTTGAAATACGGTCAACTTTAACATCTGGGTCACAAACACTGACAACCGCGAACATTGAGCAGAGTGTGAAAGAAACGCCAGAAACAATGTACTGTGGATTAAGTGTTTGAATAAGAGCCGCAGTTAAAACAATCACTGCGACAATGATTAAGACTCTTAAT
Source organism: uncultured Erysipelotrichaceae bacterium (assembly GCA_902782395.1). Next base: position 1,241 of record CACZNF010000120.1, read on the forward strand.
AATTGCTTTGGTAATATCTTGCGATAGCGGATAGTATAAGCAACTGTCGCTAAGAAGTTCATGAACCAGTTAATGATATATAGAGAAAGAAAAGCGGGCCCTGGTTGAAAATCATAAAGCCCACTCTCAGGATTAAAAACAAAACTAAAACACCAGTGGTGGAGACAGTTGGTGAAGAATAAAATCATGCCACATAAAGATGGAATCGCGGTCAATAGATATAACTTATTACGGGTAATTGATCTCCCAGAGGCATATAGTACGTATAAAAATAATAAATAGGAAACAACTAATAAAGAAGCGAAATAGAGTTCAGAAAAACACTCAATCCATTCAATAGGGATGGTGTCAGATCGATCTAACGACATACAGAACGTCAGGCTTAAGAAAAGATTTATAACTAATGTAATCAAACCAACGCCAAAAATCGTTGATGTGACGACTGGGAATTTTTTCCGTGAGAAATAAGCGACAGTAATCGCTACTAGAAACACGAACGAGGCGAGTTCTAGATAATAGTTAACATGTAAATTTGTGGGGAGAGCCCCAAGGGAGACCAAAGATAGCATGATACTTTTGTATTGTAGCAAAAATTAATCGCATATCAATTAAAAAGTACGTTAATATTTTCGAGACAGCAAGATAGCCGTTATTCTCCTTTTTTCAGGTGCTCTGTGACACAAAATATGTTATAATCTTACACGCACAAAAGCATTTCTAGAATTCATCGAATTTCTTTTTATTTTTAGTGCTTGAATAGTATGGAAAAAATAGTCTTTCTTAGTGATGAAAACTCACCACGTATCAGACAACTTTACGAAATTTTGCTTAAAGATTACGAAATTTTGTTAGTGCATGACAAAAACGGAATTATGTCCTTATTAGATCAATCTTTCGATGACCTTTCTGTTTTAATCGTGGATAATCCATCCGCTAAAAACTACATCGATGAAACTCTTGAATTAATTAAGGATAAAAACAATTACATGTTCTCTTTACCAGTTCTTGTTTTAACTGATCTTGAAAACATGGAAAAAGACGATAAATATCTCCACAATCCAGTCGTGGACATTATTTTCTTCAACGACACACCTGAGATTGCTATTCGCCGTGTGAAAAACGCAGTCACATTAGCGAACTCCACAAGCTTTGATGCCTTTTCTGAAATGCTTACAGTCTTACCATCTCTAGTCTATCTAAAAGATAGAAGAGGTCGTTATGCCTTTATGTCACAAAAGTTGCATCACCTCTATAGCACAGTAAAATCCGTGAGAGGAAAAACTGATTTTGATATTAGAAAAGATAAACATAATGCTGAACTCGCTAGAGAATCAGATCTAGAAGTAATTAGAACTGGAAAAGGTAAAAGCTATATCATCAAAGAAGAGGATGAAGAAGGCGTTGAATACCTGCAAGTTATCAAGGAACCACTCAAAAAGAACGGGGACGTGTATGGAATTATCGCCATTATTAACAATGTGACGGACGAAGAATTGTTGAGACAAAAACTTCGCGAAAAGTCGATTACAGATCAATTAACTGGCTTATATAATCGCGTTTATTTTGATGAATTAACGCATTGGGAAGGTAAAGATTTAAAATTCCCAATCACAATTATTTCCGCGGATTGCGATGATTTGAAACGCATCAACGATGTGTATGGTCATAACGCTGGTGATTATTATATTTGCCTAGCTAAAGACGCTTTAAAGAATGCCTTACCAGAAAATGCGGTCATTTTTAGAATGGGTGGAGATGAATTCCTCGCAGTCATTTCAGAGACTGATGAAGAAAAAGCTAAAGAATACGTTGATAAAATCAACAATTCAATCTGTGAATACAAAACTAAGGATTATACATTATCTCTTTCAGTGGGCAGTTACACCATAAAAGGTCGTGGATCTTCCATTG
>CACZNF010000121.1 GCA_902782395.1 uncultured Erysipelotrichaceae bacterium
CAACTCCAGATGATGCTTCTAAATCATTAATGGAAAAATTCGGATTCTCCAAAGAACAAACCGACGCTATTTTAGCAATGACCCTTCGTAGATTAACTGGTCTAGAAGAAGGCAAACTCGAAGATGAAAGAAAACAACTCGAAGAAAACATTGCTAACTACAAACACATTCTTGAATCTAGAGCAAACGTTACTGAAGTTGTCGTTAAAGAACTTCTTGAAATTAAAGACAAGTATTCTGATGAACGTAAGACCGATATTTCTGATGAAGCTGCAACCATCGAAGATGAAGCTTTAATCCCAGAAAAAGAAATCGTCATCACCTTAACAAAGAATAACTATGTTAAGAGAATGGAAGCCGACACATTCCGCACCCAAAATAGAGGTGGTCGTGGAGTTCGTGGCATGGCTACAAACGAAGACGACGATGTCGCGATTATGTTACATACCAAAACCCACATCGATATCATGTTCTTCTCTTCTTTAGGAAGAGTATATCGTTTACGTGGCTATATGATTCCAGAAGGAAGTCGTATTTCTAAAGGTATTCCAATCCAAAACTTACTCAACCTCGAAAAAGGCGAAAAGATCGTGTCAATCATTCCTATCTATGATTATAGTGAAGGTCACTATTTATTCTTCGCAACCAAACAAGGTATCGTTAAACGCACTGCAGTTGGTGAATATGAATCAATTAGAAAGAATGGTAAGATTGCTATCTCACTTCGTGAAGGTGATTCATTACTCGATGTCAAATACACCGAAGGCAACACCACAATTTGCTTAGCATCAAGCAAAGGTAAATTAGTTAAATTCCTTGAGACTGATGCTAGACCACTTGGTAGAACCGCTAGCGGTGTTATCGGTATTGATTTAGGTGACGAAGCAAATAACTACGTCATTGGTATGACCACATCCTTAGAAGGTAGCTACATCTTAGTCATCACTTCTAAAGGCTATGGTAAGATGTCTGAAATCGAAAGATATCGTCAAACCAAACGTGGTGCAAAAGGTGTTACAACCCTCAATGCCACACCTAAGAATGGTAAACTTGTTGCTATGAGAGCTGTCCATGGTGATGAAGACTTAATGATGGTTACAAATAACGGTACAGTTATTCGTATTCCATTAAGCCAAGTCAAAGTCAGCGATAGAAATACTCAAGGCGTTAGAGTTATCCGCTTAGAAGACGAAAAACAAAGAGTTTCATCCATCACTGTCGTTCCACACGAAGACGCTATCGAAGAAGGCGAAGAACCTGTCGAAAACGTCGAAACACCAGTTGAGGAAGAAAAACAAGAATAACCACGATTTGCGTAGATAATCTTTACGCATACACACGCGTTAAATTATAAAAAGAAAAGAGGATTGTTTATGTTAGACATTAAACAAATCATTGAAAATCCTAATGATGTCGCTGCTAAGTTAGCTAAAAAAGGCTGTGTTGTTGATTTCACTCCTTTACTAAAATTATCAGAAAGACGTAAAGAATTATTAATCAGTGTTGAGAATGCGAAGATGGAAAGAAACAATCTTTCCGCTTCCGTTCCACAAGTTAAAAAAGCTGGCGGAGATGTAAATGCAATCTTTGCTAAAGTTAAAGAGATTGCCGCTAAATCAGCTGATGAAGAAAAAGAATTAGCTCAAATCGAAGAAGATATTAAGAACTTCTTATTACCTCTTCCAAATTTACCAGATGATGACCTTCTTCCAGGCGGAAAAGAAAATAACAAGGTTATCCATGAATATGGAAAACCAGTTAAATTCGATTTCGAAATGAAAGATCATGTCACCCTTTGTGAATCCTTAGGCTTAATTGACTATGTTAGAGGCGCAAAGATGTCTGGTCATGGCACTTGGGTTTATACTGGCTTAGGCGCACAACTAGAATGGCCATTATTAAACTTCTTCATCTCTGAACATCTTAAAGATGGTTATCAATTTATGCTTCCTCCACATATCCTTAACTATGAATCTGGATATGTTGCTGGACAATTCCCAAAATTTATTGATGATGTCTTCTCACTTAAAGATGTTGAACCAAAGAAATTCATTCTCCCAACCGCTGAAACAGCTTTAGTTAACTTCCATAGAAATGAAATCTTAAGCGAAGATGAACTTCCAAAGAAATATTTCGCTTATACTCCTTGCTATCGAAAAGAAGCTGGCGCATATCGTACTGAAGAAAGAGGTATGATTAGAGGCTATCAATTCAACAAAATTGAAATGTTCCAATATACCACTGAAGAAGGCGATAGACCAGCCTTCGAAGAACTCGTTAGCAAAGCTATTTCCTTAATGGAAAAACTTGGATTAACCTTCCGTGTTTCTAAATTAGCTGCTGAAGACATTTCTGCTTCTATGGCTAGAACCTACGATATTGAAGTTTATCTTCCAAGCGTTGGCATTTATAAAGAAGTTAGCTCTGTTAGTACCGCTCACGATTATCAAGCCCGTAGAGGTATGATTAGATACCGTGATAAAGCTACTGGCAAGACAAAATATGCTCGTACCTTAAATGGTTCAGGCTTAGCTACTTCTCGTGTCTTCCCAGCCATTATTGAACAATATCAACAAGCTGATGGATCAGTTAAGATTCCTGAAGTCTTACGTCCTTGGATGGGTGGCTTAGAATACATCAAACCAAAGAAGTAAAAAACACTTAAAACTTAAAGGCGACTTATATGGTCGCTTTTTTGTTTAGATTTGTTATAATAATACCGCCATCGCGATAGCTTATTACGAACCAGGTCAGGGTAGGAATACAGCAGCCTTAAGTATCCTAAGTTATGTGCGATGGTTTAATTTATTTATTATGAATTTAGATGAAAAATACATGTCTATAGCCTTAAAAGAAGCGCAAAAAGCGGTTATTTTTGATGAAGTACCGGTTGGAGCGATTATTGTTAAAGACGACAAAATCATCGCTAAAGCATATAACAAAAGAGAACATTCAAATGACCCAACAAGTCATGCTGAAATTAACGCAATCCGCAAAGCATGCAAGAAACTAAATTCCTGGCGACTTGAAGACGCAACAATCTATGTTACATTAGAGCCTTGTTCAATGTGTGCGGGCACTTTGCTTCAATGTCGAATCGGTAG
>CACZNF010000122.1 GCA_902782395.1 uncultured Erysipelotrichaceae bacterium
CATATTGGTATTTTGAAGGTATTAATATATTTTTAAAAATATATGATGAATCAGAAGAAGAACTGTCTTGTTCCGTAACAAATTATCAATATTATAGACACTTTGATGATTCACCATTTTTAAAGGATTAAGAGCGTATTATATCGCTATAGTCGTTCCATTAAATAAAAATTAAGGCCATGAAAGTGGTCTTTTTTGTTGATAAAATCATAAAAAAACAAAGAAATTTCTTAAAAAGTATTGACGTGTATTAATACGATTAGTACACTATAGACGTATGAAGCTTCTACCTGGCATTCCTGCCTATTTACAAATTAAGGATTATTATAAGAATCTCATTGATACTGGCGCGCTTAAGGAAGGCGATTATCTTCCTTCCGTTAGAGACACATCATTATTAATTGGTGTGAACCCTAATACAGTACAAAGGGCGTTTTCAATGCTGATTGAATTAGGTTATTTAACCCCAATAAGTGGTAAAGGTAACCGTATTAATAAAGTTGATAACCAAGAAGAAAACGATGAACTTTATCAATTGATTCAAGATATTAAGTTCAATGGTTATAGCTTGCAAGAAATTAAGAAGCGTGTTGAAAAAATGATAGAAAAGGAGGAAAAGGAGAATGATCCAAATAAGTAATGCTACTAAGCGTTTTGATCAAAAAGTCGCTATTTCTTCCTTATCTTTAGATATTGATACTGGTGTTATTGGCCTTGTTGGCCAAAATGGTGCGGGTAAATCCACATTATTAAGAATGATTGCTGGTGTCTATCAAGTAGATGAAGGGAAGATCTTAGTCGATTCCTTCTTAAACACATCCAAGGAAAGTAAAGAATTAGTCTTCTTCCTTCCAGATGACCCATATGCCCCAATTAATAGTGATATCAATTCTGTTTTAGAGTTTTACAAACTCTTCTATGACGTTGATGAAGATATCTTTGATAACTTAGTGGATAAATTCACTCTTCCAAGAAAAGTGAAAATAAATAAGTTTTCCAAAGGTATGAAACGTTTGTTATTTATTGCCTTATCTTTGTCCATTAATTGCAGATATTTACTTTTAGATGAAGCCTTTGATGGTTTAGACCCATTAGTGCTTGAAACAGTTAAAGAACAAATCGTTCGTATTTGCAAAGATAAAGATAAAACAGTCGTGGTCTCTTCCCATAACGTGACCGCTTTAGAAAAGCTTGTTGATAAGTTCGTGGTTATTCATGATGGTCGTTTATCTAAAGATGGCGATCTTGATTCATTGGGCGAAACATTCGTCAAATATCAGGCCATCTTTAAAGAAGCGGTAGATGAAGAAACACTAACACAATTAGGTTTGAATGTCCTTTCTTATAGAAAGGCTGGTTCAATCCATAACTTTGTTATTAATAATAGCAAGAATATAGATGTTGAAAAGATTCTTGATAAACTCAATCCAACATTATTAGAAAACATCGCTATTGACGCTAACGAAATAATCCTTTTACAAATGGCTTTAGCCAAGAAGGAGAGTAAACATCATGAAAAAGCTTAATTATGCTAAATACCTTATCTTAAAAGAATGGTTACCACTTTTCATCGTGTTCACTTTGGTTGGCTTAGTTTCATTCTTCTCGTATCTAGCGATGCATTCTTTCTATAATCCTGATGATTTTGATACCACATTAGCAGCTTTAAACGCTCCTATGATGGTGTTCGCCATAGTCTTGCCATTATTCGTCTTTAATTATAAGTATTCATTAAAAAGAGGCGACACGTACTATCAATTACCTCTTGAACAAAGAGAGTTAAAGAACACGAGAGTGCTTACTGGTTTATCCATTTTAGTGGTCTCTTTCATCATTGCGGCTATTATTCCATTCTTTGCCTATTTAGTGCGCTACATAATATCTCCTGACTATATACGTATTGGAAGCATTAATTACTTTAAGTACTTTAAAGCTGGTCCTTTCTTAGGCGCAATTGGTGTTTCGCTTGTCTTAGTGGTTATTGAATATTTTATTTCTTGCTTTGCCACATCTTTGGTTTCTAAACCAGTTTCAGCAATAGTAATCAATCTTTCATTCCACGCTATTCTTATTTTCTCTTTATTTTCAATTTGTGGCTGTCTTTATTCTTTTGGGGAACTTGCTCGTCAAAGTAGTGCTTATCATTATTTAGATGCCGCAAATGCTGCTATTTCTTATTCACCTGGCCCAGTAATTACCATTAGTTTGCCAGATTATATCACTCGCGTTTATGCCTTTGATTTACACTATTATGAAATATCACTAGACAGTAACTCTAATTATTTGGCAATGTTTATCACCAATATAGTGATTGAAGTATTAATTGGTTGTGCTACATGTTTCTTCACACTATTCAAAAAAGAGGATAGTGGTGAAAGTTGCAATAATTACGGTTTCGCTAATAAGAAGTTGAACTCCCTATTCTTCTTATCGGTTATCCCCATCATTCTGTTTGCCTTTTCAAACGAGTCATTCTTAGGATTTGATACCTTTATCGGAACCGTAATTGTTGCAGCGGCGTATTACTTCTTGTTCGCCTTATTTATCGGCTCGTTTAAAATGCCAGCCTATAGTTACATTATTATCGGCGCTGGCACGGGTGTGGTGATATTTGGTAAAGTATTGTACGTAATTATTGCGTTATCAACTGGGATTTAATCCCAGTTTTTTTATAGCCTTGTTAAAACCATATCCATGATCTCTTTAAAAGAACCATGTTTATATTGATTGATATCAACGTTATCAGGATTAAGCAAACAATCAGTAATGAGATAAGTATCAATGCCTAAGGTTAACGCTACTGTATCTTCTCTAGCGTCATTACCAATCATTAAGCATTCTTCTCCTTTAAGATTAAGCTTCTTTAATATTTCTTCGTAGTATTTTGGATTTGGCTTACAGAAAGAAGAATTCTCATAAGCAGTAATGTATTTAAAGTCATCTGGATTTAATCCCGCCCATCTAATTCTTGCCTTAGTGGCGACGATTGGAAAGATTGGATTAGAAGCGATAACTAATTCATATCCCTTCTCTTTTAAGGCTTTAATGAATTCTTTCGCCAGTGGTTGAAAGCCACATGTATGACCTAAAGTA
>CACZNF010000123.1 GCA_902782395.1 uncultured Erysipelotrichaceae bacterium
CTATTAGATAATGGACAAGTTGTCATATGCGCAGGTGGAGGTGGCATCCCTGTTATTAAACAAAATAACAAATTAGAGGGTGTTGCCGCGGTTATTGATAAAGATTACGCTTCCAGCAAGCTCGCTAGTCTCATAGATGCTGATTATTTAGTTATTTTAACCGCTGTGGACAACGTTCATCTAAACCACGGAAAAGAAAACGAAGTCATCTTAAAAGATGTTAAGAAAGCCGATATGGCTAAATATCTAGAAGAAGGACATTTCGCTAAAGGAAGCATGTATCCAAAAGTACAAGCGGTACTTAACTTCTTAAAAGATAATAATAAAACTGCAGTTATCGCTTCATTAGATAACGCAAAAGATGCATTCAAATTAAAAGCCGGGACAATCGTGAGATAAATCCCGGTTTTATTTAACACTATAAATCTTGTAGTAGTTTTCAAACTCTTTGACCAACTGATTAACATTAATTGTTGGCCCACTACATCTACTTGATAATTCCGTTAATAAATGATCCAAAGTTTTAACGGACATAAAGCGTAATGAGAACAATACTTTTCTTCCATTATTCTTTTCTATCACCATAAACGGTAATGGATTAAGCACTTCTTTATATACTCCACGAGAATCCCTTCTAAGTGGCATAACTGCTACCCGTCTAACGTCTTTATATTCTATTTCCACACGATATTGGATTTTACTTTTACCAAGTTTAAGATCTCCACGTGTATACATTTTATCTTTGCCAAGAACAATATTATTAAATAGAAACATCGCTTCTAAATACGCTAGAGGGAGTATACCAATATAGAAAATAACCGCGAACACAATTGCGACATGGCTTTCAAATCTTGTTCTAAAGGATAATGTGAAATAGCTAACGTTAAGGAAGACCGCTAAAAAGATGGTAATTAAAAGTGCTGTTACAATCAGTGATTGCAACACCAAAGAAGATTTAGATGTCCTGAAATAACGCTTTTTCTTCATTAATTCCATAATAAACTAAAACGTATGAATATTAAAAGCCGAGGTCACCATGAGATGAACTTCGGCTTTTCTATTTTTCTTCAGTTGCCCAAACCGCTTTTGAAAAATCTTCCACAAGCTGTTCAACATCAAAAGTTAAATAATTATTCACTGAATTACATCTATTTACCAAATCGATTATTAGTTGTCTTACTGTTTCTTTTCTCATCATATAGATTGCAAACCTAACATCTCTCTTGTTGGTGGTAATCACTAAGTATGGTATAGGTCTTACTATTAATGCACTACTGCCATCAGATTTTCTGCTAAGCGCCAAGACACGCACATCTTTAATATCAGTGTATTTTGCAAAAGCGGGATATTGAAGCTTAGATCTGCCCACTCTATTATCGCCATAGCTCACTATCTTATCTTTTTCTAAACAGACTGTCCCTTTATAGAAGGTTGTTAATGTGTAAATAAAAGTTAGCCCTCCCAAAAATAGCACAACAATTAAAAAGATATTAATTCCTAGGTCAGGATTCTCTTTTCCAAGTTTAATCATTCCAATTAGAAAAAAGCCGAAATAGAAAAAAGAGGCACCACAAAATGCAATGGTAATACCTTGTAATATGATAGAAGAGACTGATGTTCTAAAATAGCGTTTTTTCTTCATAGATTCTTAACAAATTAATTATACTTCTATTAATTAAGGACGACTTTTGAATTTGCTAATTAAATAGAAATTTTTATCATAAATTGTGGTCGTTGCGAGTTTCTTATCACCTAGATAGATATAAACTTTCGGTGTTCCCTTCTTATTAGGATCTTTTGCTTTAATCCACAAATCATCGAGATAGTATTTTTTGGTAATACCGAACATATTACGAATGGTGACAGTATCTCCGTCAATTTTGACATACCAAAGTAAAGACATCATAAGCATTAATACAGAGAAGGTAATGATTGGGATGCATATTAAACATATAGGAAGGATAGCGTTCCAAAAATCTCCCCATCCTTGTCTTAACGCTAAAACAAATCCGAATGTCCACATCACTGTGCTACCAAATCCGGCGATCTATCTATGATAGATAATTAAATAAAAAAGTTAGGTGATTCCTAACTTTTCTTTTTCTTATTTGTTTTTAATTTCTTCAGTGGCGCCCACTTGTTATAGATTCTTTGATAATATTCTCTCCAAAGATTCTTCACGTGTTCTTTACTATAGAAATCTGAGATATATTTACTACCTTCTTGGTAGTGTTCGTAATACTTCTTATCAGTGGCCAACTTATTAATTTGTTCACAGAAGCCATCTACATCAGGAGCTTTCGCATATGTATCTTTATCAACGAATAAGATATCTTCATATAATTCTAAGTTTCTTAATAAGACTGGTTTTCTAGAATTAACAGCTTCTAAGATAGACATTGGGAACAATTCATCAAATGATGGCATGAATAATAAGTCGCACATATTGAAGATGCCATTCATTTCGTTCTTTATAACCATCAGTAATCGCTCCAAAGGAGAAACCACCCGCCCAAACGAACATCTTATCTGGGTTGCGTTTCGCACATTCCACATAATCTTTAACACCTTTTCTTGTTTGAACTTGTCCACATCCCATAATGACAAACTTATCGTGTGGGATACCGTATTTATCTCTCAAAGCATTTCTTTCTTCTAAAGGTAATTCATGGAACTTTTCATGATCCACAAAGTTAGGAATATAAGTAACGTTTTCTCTTTTTAAACCTAGTTTCACTAATGGTTCAATAAAGATTGGGTTAACCACAACTGCTTCATCCGCTTTCTTATAGGCATGTTTAACGTATTTTTTAAATGCCCAGAAGATTGGTTTAGGCATTTTTAAAGAACCATCAAATGTTTCAGGTAAGCAGTGCACATAAGTAACATTGATATGTCTTTTATTTAAACGCATCACATATTGAGGATTGAATGTGTGCATATGATAAATATCAAAGTTAGATTTCTTGGAGTTAACTTCTACTTCAAAGATATCATCATTCTCTTTAACTAAGGCTACTTGTTCAATATAAGCACTGCCAACACCTTGTCCATCGACAGATGTAGCTTGTGATAACATGTTAATTCTAATTTTCTTCATCAGTTTGATTTTACTCGATTGTGTAAAGTCTGGGTAGCATTTTTCTTTTTTAAGTTGTTTTCATACATAATTCAATCGAATTATGCTAATATTTGACCAGCATTATTAAAAATTAACAAAAAGGAGGAAATATATGATTAGTAAAAAATTAGCTATTGAAGTGCTTAATGCCGCTTTAGAAACAGGCGCTGATTATTCTGAAATCTTCTATGAAGATAGTAGCTCCCATTCAGTGTCTTTAGAAAACGGCAAAGTCGAAACAACTAGCTCTAACTCTTTATGTGGTGTTGGTTTACGTTTACTCAAAAATAACCAATGCGTGTATGGATATACTAACGATTTAAGCAAAAAAGGCTTATTAGCGTTAGCCAATTCCTTAAGTAAATCATTCCACGATAAGAGAATCTTAACAGTTACTAAATTAGACATGATCAAAGCGAAGAATCGTAATCCAATTACAAGAAGCTATGAAGATGTCCCGGTGGAAGAAAAGATTGCCTTACTTAAAGAAGGTATTGAAGAAATCAATGCATTAAAGGATCCAAGAATCGTTAGAACATTTGGTGTCTTTGGTGATAATAAGAGATTTGTTGCCGTCTTTAACTCTAAAGGTAAATGGTTCAAACGCACTACTGAGTTCGGTAGAATGGTCTTCCAAGTTATCGCCGCTGATCAAAATGGTTTTGAAACAGGTTTTGAAGGACCAGGCGCTCAACATGGTATTGAATATTTTAGAACTGAAAAAGTTAATCCTAAGAAAGTGGCAAGAAAAGCCGCAGAAACCGCTCTTAAGATGTTAACAGCAGCGGAATGCCCAAGTGGTATTATGCCAGTTGTTATTGGTAATGGTTGGGGTGGCGTCTTATTCCACGAATCTTGTGGTCACCCATTAGAAGCAAGTGCAGTTGCTAAAGGCTTATCTTGTTTCTCAAATAATAAGATTGGCGATTATATTGCTTCACCAGTCGTCAGTGCGGTTGATGATTCCACTATTCCTGGCGAATGGGGTTCAATTGATATCGATGATGAAGGTAATCCAGGCACAAAGAGATTACTTATCAAAAATGGTAAATTAAATGACTATATGATTGATGATCTCAATGGTCGTCGTATGAATAGAGAAGGTAACGGTGCTTGCCGTAGACAAAACTATAGATTCGTACCTACATCTCGTATGTCTAATACCTATATCTGTAATGGCAAGAGCACACCTGAAGAAATCATTAAAGCCACTAAATTAGGCTTATATGCTGTTGGTTTTAACGGTGGTTCTGTTGATCCAACAACTGGTGAATTTAACTTCGGTTGCAGTGAAGCTTATATCATTAGAGATGGCAAAATTGCTGAACCAGTTAAAGGTGCAACTTTAATTGGTAAAGGTTTTGAAATCTTAAAGAAAATCGACATGGTTGCTAATGACTTAGATTTAGCCCAAGGTATGTGTGGCGCTTCTTCTGGTTCTATTAGAACAAACGTTGGTCAACCAACTCTAAGAGTTAGCGAAGTCACCGTCGGTGGCCGCGGAGGGGAGTTAAAATAATGGGCAAATATGATAAATTCTTTGCGCTAGCAAAAGAAGCGGGACTCGAACAAGTCGAATTATCCATCTATGAATCTCATAATATAAACATCTCCTTATTCCACGGAGAAGTTGATGAGTATAAAGATAACAATGGCTATTCCATTTTAGCTAGAGGTATCTTAAACGGTAAATGTGGCGCTGCCGCATGCGATGTCTGGAATAAAGATAAAGCAGCGTGGTTAGTAAAAGAAATCGTTGCTAACGCTAAAGTCATTGAAAATGATGACCCAATCTTCATCTTCAAAGGCAGCGAAAAATACCACAAAATTAACACATTTAACAAAGAATTAGAGAACGTTTCCATTGATGAAAAAATGAAAAATCTCTATTTCTTAGAAAAAACATGTAAAGAAATTGATCCACGTATCGCCGAAGTTGCCGGTACTGAATTCAATCAAACAAGCGAAAAGGTGACATTAATCAATTCCAATGGCCTTAACTTAGTGCAAAGAAGTAACTACTTCACCTATGTTGTCCAATGTGTTGCCAAACAAGGCGAACAAACAAAATCAGGTTATGACTTCTTCTTAGATAATGATTTCTCTAAATTCAACGCAGAAGAATTCGCTAAGAAAGTTGTTAAATTAACTGTTGATCAATTAGGTGGGGAACCATGTGAAACAAATAAATATAAAGCTGTTTTACATCCAGATGTTGTTACTTCCTTATTAAGAGCCTATATCGGTCACGCTGACGCTGAAGAAGTTCAAAAGAAATCATCCTTATTC
>CACZNF010000124.1 GCA_902782395.1 uncultured Erysipelotrichaceae bacterium
ACGAACCACTTTTGGAAGAATTCTGATCTTCTCATAAAGACGAAGATTAATCTATTGAATAATACTTCATACGCGGCGAAGCAGATTGCCGCTTTCAATAAATTGAATGGACCATATATTACACTAATCGCACCGATATATGGCCAGGCATTAACCGCTTCCACATTTGATTTAGTCAAATAATTATAGACTTTAAGAATCATTCCATCCTCGAAGCATGTTGATAAACGTGGAGGATTGGCGTAGATGGTTAAGTAAGATGGAGTAATAAAGATAGCGTTGAATAATGTCATTGTCACACTCACTAAAATAGCGATAGAAACATAGGCAACAATACGGAAACCGATACCTTTCTTAAACCATTTTAAGTGGCTTGTGATAAACATTCCGATGATAAACATCAAGGATGCTAATATGGCGGTAAGCTCTCCTAAATAGTTAGTAGATGTACCAACAAAGAGGATTTTTAATCCTGTTTTAATAATGGCAACAAGTGCACCACCTGGTAAACCATAAAGCGCATACGCTAGAATTGTCACAATTTCACTGATTTCAATTTCTAGCCATGGCGCGAATGGGTCAGGTATCTTCACGAACGCCATTAACACTGCACCTAAAGCTGATAAGACACCAATAGTTGCAATTCTAGTGATAACTTCACTAGGTTTTCTTATCTTGTTCATAAAAAATAGACCTTTCCCAAGGCCTTAAAAAACGTACTTCTTTCATCCAGACTTTACTGTCGCCACTTGAATTTCACAAGTTCCTGCCCTTTTAGGCTCGCGGGGTTTACCGCCGGTCGCTTTTCGCTGCCCTGAAGTGATTTCTATTATATACTCAATTTTATAAAATAAAATACTATAACGCTTTATTTTTTATTTCGCCATACGGACGAGGGTATTTATTAGGTGTTTTCCCTACCTTTTTAATATATATAAATGATCTTGCTTCTTTTGATTCTGGAAGTTGATCTTCGTAGATGTAATCAATTTCACCCTTAAGTTTCTTTAAAGCACCTTGTGCTTCTTTGATTTCTTCTTCAAAACCAGGACCTTTCATAGCGATAAATACACCACCAACTTTAAGAAGAGGTAACGCTAATTCAACAAGAATTCTTAATGAGGCTACTGCTCTAGCGGTAACCACCATAAATCTATCTCTATTGTCTCTTGCAAATTCCTCCGCTCGAGCACTTATTCCAGTGACGTCTAAGCTCTTTTCCTTAGCGTAGTCCTCAATGAACTTCACTTTTTTCGCGGTGCTATCAAGGGCAAAAACATGGGCTTTTGGTGAAAGAATTGATAAGACAACACTTGGGAATCCAGCGCCTGCGCCGATATCTAAAATATCAACGCCTTCAAAGTTTTGATTGTTTAAAAGAAGCGCACTATCAAAAATCATCTTTTCTACGAATGATTCTTCATCCTTTATCGCAGTGAGATTAAAGCTTTCATTTGTTTTTAAAACATGGTGCATAAAATCCCAAAGAAGATTTAATTGTTTCTCTTCACAGTTAATGCCACGTTTATTAAGTTCTAAAACAAATGATTCCTTATTCATTGTGTGTCTTCCTCACATTAAATATTAAAACACTGATATCACTTGGATTCACACCAGAGATACGAGAAGCTTGTCCGATAGTCATTGGCCTAATCTTATCGAGTTTTTGTCTAGCTTCTAATGCTAAACCATCCATATTTAAGAAATCCATATCACTTGGAATTTTCATTTCTTCTAACTTAGCCATATTCTTTGCTTCTCTAATTTGCTTCACAATATAGCCTTCGTATTTAGCAATGATTTCCACTTCTTCAATAGCGAATTCGTCTAATTCAATATTTTGAATTTCAGGAACAAACTTTCTTAAATCAACATAAGAGACTTCTGGTCTTTTTAAGAGTTCAAAAGCTTGGATACCACCTTGAAGTGGATTGGAATTAATACTATTAAGCCATTCATTAACATCTTTTCTAGCGCCTAAATAAATAGCTTTTAAGATTTCGATAACTTTATCAATATTGTTAACTTTGTTAACAAATCTATTGTATCTATCTTCTTTAATTAAACCGATTTGATGGCCTAATTCGGTTAATCTCATATCCGCGTTATCATGTCTTAAGATTAAACGGAATTCCGCGCGAGATGACATCAATCTATAAGGTTCTTCTGTACCTTTAGTAACTAAGTCATCAATCATGACACCGATATACGCTTGATCTCTTCTTAACACGAATGGTTCTTTACCATCGATCTTTAAGCAAGCGTTAATGCCCGCCATTAAGCCTAAAGCAGCAGCTTCTTCATAACCAGAAGTGCCACAGATTTGGCCACCGATAAATAAACCTGGCCATTTTTTGATTTCTAAATTGGAACCATATTCTTCAGTTCTAATCGCGTCATACTCAATCGCGTAGGCGTATTTAAGGAAAACAGCGTTTTCAAAACCTGGTAAAGAATGCACCATTTCTTCTTGTACTTCCACTGGCATAGATGTGGAGAAACCTTGCAAGTAAATGGAGTCTGTGTATCTAGATTCTGGTTCTAAGAATAATTGATGTCTTTCTTTATCTGCGAAAGTCACAACTTTAGATTCAATAGATGGGCAATATCTTGGACCAACACCGGTAACAAGACCACTGAATAAAGCGGAATCTTTAAGGTGTTCTCTAATGATTTCGTGTGTCCTTGGTGTAGTATAAATTAAATAGCATGGTTCTTGCTCTTCAACAGGGATAAATTCTTTTGTTTCATATGAGAAGGCTAAATGTCTATTTGTACCTGGTTGGATACTAGCTTTACTAAAATCAATGGAATCTCTTTTAATTCTTGGAGGAGTACCGGTTTTAAGCCTAAATGTTTCAATACCAATACTTCTAAGGAATGGGGATAAACCTAATGATGGCTTTTGACCATCTGGGCCTTCATCTTTCACATCATGACCACGGAAGATTTGGCTTTGCATGTATGTACCAGTTGTTAAGATAACGGCTTTTGAGTGGATACGGGTACCATTATCAAGCACGACACCATGTATTTGGTTATGGATATTCTAATTTATCTTGTTGTGCTCTTAAACATTGGACGCCTGGGCCTTTACCAGTATTGAGCATCTTCATTTGTAAATAATGATGATCAGCGGCAATACCCATCATGCCTCCTAGAGCATCTATTTCTCTCACAACAATACCTTTAGCGGAACCACCGATTGATGGATTGCATGGCATGTTGCCCATGAGGTTAATATTAATAGTTAAAAGTAATGTCTTTTTATTCATGTGGGCACAAGCAAAAGCGGCTTCTAAGCCTGCATGTCCCGCACCAACAACAATCACATCGTAATCAAACATTAACCGACACTACCTTCCATATCCATTTTAATGAGTTGATTTAATTCAACAGCGTACTCCATTGGGAGTTCTTTACTAAATGGTTCAATGAATCCCATGATAATCATTTGGGTGGCATCTTTTTCAGAAATACCACGTGACATCAAATAGAATCATGTTCAATATAGGAAGTGTTATTTTTAACTTCGTTATTTGGAATGGTATCACTATAAGATTGTTCATCTAAGATTAAAGTATCGCATTCAACATGGCTTCTGCAGTTTTTAGCATTCTTCATGTGTCTAACAGTACCACGGTAGTTAGCAACACCACCACCCTTAACAATTGATTTAGAAATAATTGTGGATGATGTATTACTTGCTAAGTGAATCATTCTAGAACCAGCGTCTTGATATTGTCCTTTACCTGCAACGGCAATAGAAATACATGTACCTTTAGCGCCTTCGCCAGCAAGGATAACTGCTGGATATTTCATATTTGTACCTGAACCAACGTTACCATCGATCCAGTCCATAGAAGCGTACTCCAGTTTTGCACTGTGGAATAACGGCATTTGGCGTTCTTTAAAACGATAATCTCCACGACACCAGAGTGCAATGATTCTTTAGAATATGAAGGAGCAGTACAACCTTCCACATAGTGGACATCCGCACCTTCATCAACAATAATCAATGTTCTTTCGAATTGACCAGTTTTCTCATTGTTGATTCTAAAATATGATTGAAGTGGCTTTTCTAAATGCACGCCTTTTGGAACATAAACGAATGAACCACCAGACCAACAAGCACCGTTTAAAGCGGAGAATTTGTTATCTCTAATTGGCACCACTGTACCAAAGTATTTTTTAAAGATTTCTGGATAGAGCTTTAAACCCATATCTGTGGAAAGGAAAATAACACCTTTTTCTTCCACTTCTTTCAGCATGTTGTGATAAACAACTTCAGATTCATATTGAGTGGATACACCAGCGAGATACTTTTGTTCTGCTTCTGGAATACCTAATTTTTGGAAAGTGTTTTTAACGGTTTCAGGAACATCATCCCATGATTTTGCTTCACCATTTGCCATACGAGTAAAGTATGTATAGGAATCAAAATTAAGCATGGATAAATCTGGACCAAAGCTAGGCATAGGCATT
>CACZNF010000125.1 GCA_902782395.1 uncultured Erysipelotrichaceae bacterium
CATTTGTTCTGATCCAAAGCACAAACAGAGACAAGGTTAATTTAGGAGGAAATTAGAATATGGCACGTATCGTTGGTGTTGATATTCCTAACGACAAACAAGTAGGTACCGCTCTTACCTACATCTATGGTATTGGTCGTTATACCGCAAAATTAATTTGCGAAGGTGCTAAAGTTGACAGCACAATCAGAGTCAAAGATTTAACTGATGAACAACTCGGTGCAATCCGTAATGAAATCAGTAATTACAAAACAGAAGGTGATCTCCGTAGAGAAGTCGCCCTCAATATCAAGAGATTAACCGAAATTGGTTGCTACCGTGGCACACGCCATAGAAGAGGCTTACCAGTTAACGGTCAAAGAACAAAAACAAACGCCAGAACTCGTAAAGGTCCACGTAAGACCATTGCTAACAAGAAGATGGCGCCACAAGGTTAATGAAAGGAGTATAGATCGTAAAAAGAAAGTCAAACGTTCATTTACACGTGGTGTTGCCCACATTCACGCTACTTTCAATAACACAATCGTTACAATCTGTGACGAACAAGGCAATGCCTTAGCTTGGAGCTCCGCTGGTGCCAATGGTTTCAAAGGCGCTAAGAAATCCACTCCATTCGCCGCTATGCAAGCTGCTGAAGCTGCTGGCAAAGCTGCTTATGAACAAGGCATCCGTCAAGTTGACGTTGATGTCAAAGGCCCAGGCCCAGGCCGTGAAGGTGCAATCCGTTCCCTCGCTGTTGCCGGCTTACAAGTCTTAAGTATCGTTGATACAACCCCCATCCCACACAATGGTTGCCGCCCACCAAAGAAACCAAGAGGCTAATTATTTTAGGAGGTTATCAATCTTATGAAAATCGCAAACCCATTTGAAAGATTTGGTATTACTCAAGCCGACTACGATGGTAATGAAAACTATGGTCGCTTTGTAATCGAACCATTAGAAAGAGGCTTTGGTCTCACATTAGGTAACGCCTTACGTAGAGTCTTATTATCCTCTTTACCAGGTGCTTCTATCTACGCCGTTGAAGTGGAAGGTGCTCGTCATGAATTCACCGCTCTTCCAGGTGTCGAAGAAGACGTTACAACCATCGTCTTAAACTTAAAAGATTTAGTCTTACGTATTGATAGCGAAGACGCTTCTAATAAGAGATTAGAAATCAACGTCCAAGGTCCAGCCGTTGTCAAAGCAAGCGACATCGTTTGCCCAGCCGGTGTGGAAGTTGTCAATCCAGACTTAGTGATCGCTAATGTGACCGAAAGCGGTTCCTTACACATGGTTCTCCATGCTCGTAATGGTCGTGGTTACGTTACAGGCGAACAAAATAAGATTCTTCACCCAAGCGTGTCGGTCACGATTCCCGTTTCGATAGCTTAACAATCGAAGTTTGGACCAATGGTTCCATGCTTCCACAAGAAGCTCTCGCAATGGCGGCTAAAATCTTAATCGACCACTTCTCTAAATTCCTTGATGTTGCTGAAATCGCTCGCGATATCAACATCGAAAAGGATGTCGTCCAAGTGGAAGAAAACAAATATGAGAACTTCATTATTGAAGAACTCGACTTATCTGTCCGTTCTTATAACTGCTTAAAGAGAGCTGGCGTTGCCACTGTCTTAGAACTCACAGAAAAAACCGAAGAAGAAATGATGAAAGTCAAAAACCTTGGTAAAAAGTCTCTCAAAGAAATTAAAGAGAAACTCGCGGCTTATGGCTTATCATTCAAAGATTTTGAATAAGGAGGCCAATCAACATGCCAGCACAAGGTAGAAAAAATGTTCATGGTAAAACCGGCGTTAGATTCAAAGCCGCTTATACTAAGAGCAAATACGAAAATATGCTCCGCAATGTCGTCACTGACTTAATCATCCGTGGTTCTGTCAAAGTGACCGCTGCCACTGCAAAAGACGTCATTAAAGAAGCTGACCGTTTAGTCACATTAACCAAAAAGGAAGATGTCATGAACGCCAAACGTCAAGCTGCTGCTTTCGTCCGTAACATCGTTGCTGATGAAAAAACCGGCGCCAATGCATTAGATAAATTATTTGCCGAAATCGGTCCTAAGATGAAGGATCGCAATGGTGGTTACACAAAGCAATATAAGCTCGAAAACCGTCGTGGCGATAACGCTCCAGTTGTCTTAGTGACCTGGGTTGACTAATTATCAACATATTTAGATTAAAGAGATGTCCAGACGGGCATCTCTTTTTCTATATCTATAAACCAAATACAGTAGTGGAGTTTATTCTTTCTAATACAAATATGCTTAAACAAACAAAATCGCCCGTCTAAGCGATTTAACTATTATTTTCGATAAAGAGATTATAGGCAAAGAAAAAGGAGCGCTTGCGCGCCCCTTTATAGTTTGTAGCTATTAGGCAGCTGGTTTGACTAATTCGAGATAGTCGATGTCTGCTTTAACGCCATTAACACCTTTTAATGAGATGGTGTGTTTGCCGGCTGTTAATGCAACAGCTTCAGAAGCGGCATCAGCGTAAGCATCGGCATAGGATAAGTCAGCAACTTTAGCACCGTCGACCCAAAGTTCCATTGCGACAGCGGCTTCTGTCTTATTGGATTTTGCGTGGACAGAAATCTTTAAGCTATCAGCAGCAGCGGCTTTGACGTAGTAATCGAGTTGACCAATTGTTGTGCCAAACCATGATGAGCTGTAGCTTAAGCCAGCAACATATTTACCACCAGAAGCGGTTTCATCATCAGTAACTGTACCAGATTGGTTATTAGCACGGATGTGGTAGTCTTCAGCTTCAATCTTCATCTTGTTGTCTGTTAATTCGATTGGGAAAGCTGGTTTAACATAGTTACCAATTCTAACTAAACGGACAGCTTCAATGTATAAGGAGTAACCTGCACCTGTATGTGTGAGTTTTAATGTACCGGCATCGCCTTTAATCATTAAGGATTTAACAACTGCGCAGTTTGTCCATTTGAATGTGGTGTAATCGTCTAAACCAATCTTATTGAAGTTCTTTTGACCTGTAACGGTGTATTCGACGTCGCCTGTACCGGCTTGCATAGAATATCTACCTGGAACAGCATTACCACCAGAAGCGGAGCCATTGTCATCAAGTTGATCACCATAGCTTAAACCAACTTTTGAAGTAGCACTGTCATTACCTTTGGAGACGTGGGCCTTGAAGTAAACAGCGTATTCACCTTCATTGATACCAGTAATGTTGAAAGAGGATTCTTTCTTATCGTTCATCTTCTTGTCGTTACCAAGATTTGGAGTATTTGTTGTATTCAAATCTAATTCGTAACCAACGTGAGAAGCTTCGGAACATGTTAATTTGTAGAGTTCACTATTTTCAACTTGTTCGCCTCTTGTCCATGCGTGAGCGTGGCTAATGTAAAGACCACAGTTACCATAGATGTCAGCTTTTTCAGTCTTGTTGTAGTCGGCGTAAACTGCATAGGCATGGCCATTGAAGATGACTTGATCGCTTTCATCTCTCTTGTCGATGATTTCGTCCATCTTAATGTCAGCGTCTTTATCTTCGGCTAAATTGAACTTAATGTTATAAGTTTCATTTGGTAAAGATGTGATGTTTGTCTTAATGTAAGCTTTACCGTTTTCAACGACGGTTGTGACTAAATCAGTCTTTTCAGCACTACCCATGATGTTTGTTTTCCATTGCACGCATGCTTCGTATTGAACGTATGGGTGTTTTGCTAAGAATTCGGCTTCTGTTAATTTGGCTGTGTTGAGTGCGCCACCAATGTAGTGGTAAACAGCAGCGTTTTCGCCTTCGCCTTCAACTTTAATGAATGATTCTGTTAATCCGAGTGGTGGGAGTTCGTCCATTGCGAGGGCGCCCTTATCACCACGAATGTACCATCTGTAGCCGTTGTAAATGCCTTTACCGCTACCCATTGTGACACCTGTTGTAGTGATAGCAGCGTAAGCACCTTTTGGACCGAGATAGATTGTGAACACGCCGGCTTTAACGTTTGCGATGGTGGAAACATCAATCTTAAGTTCGAATGCGCCATTGTTAACTGTTGGGGCTAACTTATAGTCAGCATCGGCTGGTGTTTCTGAACCGAGTAACCATTCGGCAGTAGCGCCTTGTGCTGGAATAGCATCGAGAAGGCCGAAAGCCATCTTCATTGCGTCAGCATTGGCAAAGCCAGAAATTGTACCACTGATCTTGAGATAGACTTTGTTAGATTCAGTGACGACGTCAAGAGCGTTGACAGCCATTTGACCTTCTTCTACTGGA
>CACZNF010000126.1 GCA_902782395.1 uncultured Erysipelotrichaceae bacterium
ATAGCTTTTACTTCTTGATCATTCATTGCGGGTTTTTGATCCGCTCTATTTGCGGAAGGAACGAGTAATGGCTTTTCTAAGTATTTAAGAAGTTCTAAAGCTTCTTTATTCTCAGGTATTCTCACCCCTATTACGCCTGTGTTATGCGTTACATAACCTGGGACATTATCCTTACACTTAAGTAATAAAGTGATTGGACCTGGAATGAATTTACTTAAAGCATTTATAACGTTATCTTCAATATAAGCATACTTATTGATATCTTTGATATCAGAAAGCATTAATGTATATGGTTTATCTTCTCTTCTTCTTTTAATTGTGTTTAAAAGATGATAAGCCTCTTCATCATCATAATAAACGCCTAAACCAAATACTGTTTCCGTAGGAAAAGCAATAACTTGGTGATTATTTAAAGCAGACTTTGCTTGTTCAAATAAGTTTTTCATAATTAGAAAGTGAATTCAGCGGGTTTATCAATATCCCCGAGCTCTTCACCAATAGCGATATAGGCATATAAAATTGCGTCTTTAGTTTTTTCGGAGTTACCTGTAAAGGCTAAGTTACTGACTTTGAAGTAGCCACCTGTCGCAGTCTCATCTCTACATAAACCATGGAATTCCACTTTTAAGGTATTTTTAGCAATATAGAGGACGGAATCAACTTTCTTACCTTCAAGACCACCACTGAATGAGAAGTACTTCAAATAAATAATGTCATTCCAAGAAATGAGATATTTAGAATTATCTTCTGTCATTTCTGAGCAGTAGACATAAATTGTTTGGTTAATATCAGTTGGAGAAGCAACTGCGCACTTACCAGAAACAAAATCTGGAGAAGTTGATGTTTCTAAACAAAAAGACCTTTTCTCCCAGTTACAAGCACTTAATAGGAGCGAAGATAATGTTAGTAATAATAAGGATTTTTTCAACTTTTTCATACACTATATTATTGTAAACAATATTGCGAATTTGTTAAATGTCATTTTTTAAGCGATAAAAAATTATTTTTATATATCTTTTTGTATGTGGTATATTTGTTTTTGTTGAAAGAAGGACATAATAATGAAACATTTAATCATTTTTAATCCAAGCGCAGGTAAGGGAAAAGACGGCGCTGAGTTTGAAGAAGTAATTAAGAAGAACTTCGAAGGATTAGATTTTGAGATTTACAAAACAGAAGGACCACGTAAAGTTATTCCTTTCCTCAAATCCTATTTTAAAAAGAATAATAAAGATACAGTCAGAGTCTATGCTTGTGGCGGTGACGGTACAGTTCATGAAATCGCTAACGGTTTAGTGGGCGCTAAAAACGCTGAACTCGCTATCTTACCAATCGGTACAGGTAATGACTTTGTTAAATCATATGGTGTCACCAATGAAAACATTGAACAATATCGTTCATTCAAACCATTAATCAATGGTAAAGCTGTTGATATCGACTTAACCAAGATTGAAGGCGAAGGTTTACAAGAACCTTGGTATTCCATTAACGTTATTAACTTTGGTTTCGACGCTATTGTCGGTGCAAGAGGTAACTACTATAAGGAACACGGTTTCCCAAAGAAAGTTAAAGAAGGCACAAACCCATACGATTACGCTTTAAAAAACGACGCGATGAAACACGGTCGTTTCAATGATATTGAAGTTTACGCTGATGGCGAAAAGCTCAATGAAAAACAATTATTATTAGCTACATTAGCCCAAGGTCAATGGGTTGGCGGTCAATTCAAGTGCGCTCCAAAGAGCGATAATACCGATGGTTTAATTGATGTCTGTGTTTTAAAGACTATGACATTCTTAGGTTTAGGTATGATTATTGGTACCTATACCAAAGGTAAACACTTAGATAAGCCAAGAAAGAAAATTGTTTATAGACAAGCCAAACAAATCAAAATGGTTGCTCCTAAAGAATTCGACGTCTGTGTTGATGGCGAAATGATTAAGGGTAACAACTTCACTGTTGAAGTTTGTCCAAAGGCTATTAAATTAGTCCCACCTGCTAGAGAAGAATAAAGCATGTTAGTTTCAATCATTTGCGTTGCGGTTGCAGCGATACTTTCTATTACTAGTGCATTTACTTTTTGGCCAGTGCACCAATGGTATGATTTTTATCGTCCAATCGTAATGTTCATCGCTGGTTATTTTGCTGGCCTAGCCCTAGCGTGGATCTTCTTTGATATCGCTGGTAGAATTATGTGTTCTAAAAAGAAGACATATACAAAACCATCAAAATTTGCGAGATTCTTGCTTAACTCAGGTATTAGTTATATTAATAACCACGCTCATATCAAATTAACAAAGATTGGTTTAGAAAAGATTCCTAATGATTGCTTCTTAATGATTGGTAACCATAAATCTAAATTCGACTCGATGCTTGTTTCACAAGTCTTGAGAAAACGTGATTTAGCTTTCGTTACTAAAGAAGACAATATGAAGATTCCATTAGCGAAACGCTTTATGCGTAGAAACTGCTATATGCCAGTCGATAGAAGCGACAAGCTTCAATCACTCGAACAATTCAAAAAAGCCGCGGAATTAATCTCTTCTGGCGCTTCTAGTGTGGGTATCTATCCAGAAGGTAGTCGTCAAGAAGAACATGTGATTCTCGGTGAATTCCATAACGGTGCGTTCGCTATTGCGATTAAGACCAAATGCCCTATCGTCATCTTAACAATGAAAGGCACTCCTACAATCCATAAGAGATTCCCAAGAGCCTCTCGCGTTGAAATGAAATGTGTCCAAGTCTTATATTATGAAGATTATTCTTCCATGAACGCTACTGAACTTTGTAATTATGTCCACGACATCATGTACAAAGAATTGAGCGATTAAAATAATAAATAAACAAAAAAGATAGCCGGTTGGCTATCTTTTTAATAATTTAAATTATTAACGTCTAGAGCTACTTGAAGATGCTCTCGCGGTTTTTGTGACTTTACTATATAAGAAGATATCTTTTCTAAAGTCGATGTGATATGAGCCATCTCTAACATAAGGAGAGGCA
>CACZNF010000127.1 GCA_902782395.1 uncultured Erysipelotrichaceae bacterium
CGTCTGCAGAAACATTAACGAGAGCATTTGATGTTTCACAAGTGAAGGAAACGATTTTGCCGTTTTCTTCAGTCGCGGTAATGTAGGCAATATTATTATCACCAATACTTGCCCAAGCTAAATTGCAGGCCACGTCATGTGATTGAAAGCCTAAATAAGAATAGGTATGTTCACCTGTTTGTCTGAATTGTGTGGTGTTAAGACTTGCAAATGGGAAGGTGAATGAATCCCAATCACCATAGTAACTTGTTGAAATTTGGTTATCTGGACCAACACCAACGTATTTGGCAGTGCCATTATCGTTTGTGTATAAGTTATGGATGGTCTTGTTGGAATTGGCAATGAATTTATCTTCGACTAAGTATTTTTCATCGAAGTTATATTCACTGGTACCTAATAATTGTTCAGTCTCACCAGTGACAATTTTAATTGTGGTCTTAATATGAGCTTGTTTAAGCATGAAGGAGGAAGCAACTTCTTCATTCATACCTTCGTTAGCGACGGTAACAGCCTTATATTGTTCATCTAAGACTGGAGCTACTGTTTGACCAACATTTGTGTATGTTAAGTCACCAAAGTATGAAGTGTCATCATAGTTGATGGAATCATCGTCTTTAGCGAATAAGATATTAGCCACTAATTCGTATTTATCATTGAATGAGTATTGAACAGCGGAAGCGAAAGCCACTGCTTGTGTGCCTAAAACATTACCGAAGTAACCGAGTAAGTTTTCATCAGTGGTCACGAATTTGCCATTATGTTCTTCGAATGTCACTTTATCGAGATCAACGAAGTGGAAGCCATCGACATCATAGAGGTCGGTAGCGATTGTACCACCATTGATGTTATAAACGACATCGTTACCAATGACTAATTTGTTGTCGACCATTTTGATATAGTGAGCGACTTTTTCAAATTGTGTGCCTGGAATAATGTTGGTGAATAAGGCCATACCTTCTTGGCGTTCTGTATCAAAGAAGTAATCTGGTGTTCTATACATTGCGTAATCACCGATTAAGTTATGTCCTTTTAAGGTATAATTTTCGGTATCTTTTAAGGTTTGAATAGCGGCTTTGACTTTAGCTTCTGTTTGAGCAAAAGCCACACTGATGGTTAATGTGCCATCGTTATAACGGCCTTCTTTTGTACCAGTAACAACATATGTACCTTCTTTACTAGCGGTGAACACACCGTTTTCAATTGTGGCGCCTTCGGTTGTTGTTAAGGTGACACCTTCAACGTTAGAGGTGATTGTGACTGATTCATTTAAATCAAGATTTGTTTTTTCTGCTGCTAAGACGATGTCTTGTTTAGCTTCTAAAACAGTAATTTCTAATGTACCATCAATGAAATCGCCGTCTTTATGGGCGGTAACAACAAAGTTGCCTGCTTTTGTGGCTTTGAAAACATTGTTTGTGATTGTAGCGCCTTCTGTAGTGGTTAATGTCACACCTTCAACGTTAGAACTGATTAAAACTTCTTCGTTAATTTCTAAAGTTGTTTTTGGAGCAGTTAAAGTAATTTGTGTTGAAACCACGATACTTGAAGTACTGCTACTACTGGAAGATGCGCTTGATGGGATACTACTAGTGGAGCTAGATGAGATACTACTTGTTAAGCTAGATGTAGTACTGGATGATGTTAATGATGAGTCTGAAGTAATATTGCTAGTTGAATTACTACTGGAGACTTGGCTATCGCTACTGGATGTGGTTCCTTCACCGAAGCAGCCGGTTAATAAACCCACTGTAACCAATCCGAGGACGATAGATTTGATGCTTTTTTTCATAAGGTTTCTCCTTTCCTCAGCAATATCAAAACTATTCTTTTATATGAAGGAAAGCAAGAAATATTTATAAAATTTTTATATTTTATAAGAAAAAGTGACAAAATAAGCGTTTTAGTTTTACTAAAATAAAAAGTGTGCTATTTCATTAGGTCATAGCAAAAAACAACCTTTGCGGGTTGCTTTTTTTAGTTACCACATTCAATGGATATTTCATTAAATGTTTTAAGTAAGTCTTCGATTTTGGTGTTCTCTTTTTCTTTACCACTTTTATCGATAACAATCTTGCCTTGATTGAACATTAATAGACGGTCACCATATTCCACAGCATATCTTAAGTTATGTGTCACCATTAGGGTGGTGATTTTCTTTTCTTTCACGATACGATTAGTGAGCGTCATGATCATTTCGCTAGTCTTAGGATCTAAAGCGGCGGTATGTTCATCTAATAATAAGAGATCAATTGGTTGAAGTGTCGCCATTAAGAGGGCTAAGGCTTGTCTTTGACCACCAGAAAGTTTTTTAACTTTAGTGTATAGTTTGTCTTCTAAACCTAAGTTAAGAGACTTAAGCATTTCGCGATATCTTTCAATCTTTTTCTTATCAAGAGCGAAGGATAATCCATACACGTGTCCCTTATTTTCCGCTAAAGAAAGGTTTTCTACGATAGTTAAATTAGGGGATGTACCCATTGATGGATCTTGATAAACGCGACCGATTTTTCTTGCTCTAATATGCTCTTTAACCTTAGTGATGTTTTCTTCTTTTAAATAGATTTCACCACTATCTAAAGGGGCAGAACCACTAACGAGATTAAGCAAAGTTGTTTTACCTGAACCATTACTACCAACAATGGAAACGAATTCACCTTCATTGATTTCTAAATTAAAATCATTGAATAATGGCATCTCATCAATTGTGCCGGTATTAAATGTTTTATAAATATTTTTAAAGGATAGTAAATTAGGCATGATTCACTCCTCCTTTTTTATGTCTTTTCTCTTTAGAGAAAATATAGGTATTTAAGATGAGAATAACTAGGAAGGCTACCGCCATCACGAGTTTTAAATAGAAGGTTGGTACACCTAAAGCGATAATAAGGTTTAAAACTGCTGTATAGATGAGCGCACCAATAATAGCCGCAGTTGTACCTTTAACAAATCTGACATTCTTAAATATCGCTGTACCAATAATGACACTGGCTAGA
>CACZNF010000128.1 GCA_902782395.1 uncultured Erysipelotrichaceae bacterium
GCAATTATGCTTCCAGGCGATCGACCAAGTGGTGTGATTACCGCTGGTACCGCACAAAGATATTTAAATATCAACGGTCTCATGGTGGGCAAACGTGTTGTCATTTTAGGTAGTGGTGACATCGGTTTAATTATGGCGAGACGTCTTACTCTAGAAGGCGCTAAGGTTTTATGCGTTAGTGAAATCATGCCATATAGCAATGGCTTAAATCGTAACATTCAACAGTGCTTAATCGATTATGATATTCCATTATATTTATCTAGAACCGTTTCAAAAGTAGTGGGTAAAGATCGCTTAGAAAAGGTCATTTTAAGCGCTGTAGATGAAAACCTACAAATCATTCCAAATACTGAAATGGAATTTGAATGTGATACACTCATTCTTTCCGTTGGTTTGATTCCTTATGTTTCTTTACTAAACTACATTGATTGCCCGATATCTTCCACGAAAGGCGCAGTCGTTAATCAATATATGGAAACAGAAATACCTGGTATCTTTACCTGTGGTAACTGTTTACATGTTCACGATGTCGTTGACTTCGTTTCTCAAGAAGCTAGATTAGCGGGTCAATCCGCAGCGTTATATCTCAAGAATCAAATTAACAATAATGAAGATAGAATCAAGATAAAAGCAGGAAATAATATATCCTACGTTTTACCTCAATTTGTCTTAAAAAATAGTGTCAATGACTTAACATTTAAGTTCAGAGTGAGAAAGCCACTTAAAGATCAAGTCGTCTTTATTAGAAGTGGTGAAACAGTTCTTGCTAAGTTTGTTAAATCCGCGCTTATTCCAAGCGAAATGGTGATGGTGAACTTAAGTAAAGATAAGTTAGATGAAGTCAAAGATGAAATCGTCATCTCTTCGGAGGATCGCTAAATGAAAGAATTAACTTGCATTGTTTGTCCTAGAGGATGCCGTTTACAAGTCGATGACGATATGAATGTGACGGGTAATTTCTGCCCACGCGGTAAGGCTTACGCTATTAGCGAGCTCACAAATCCTGTGCGTACTATCACAACATCTATCCGTGTGAACAATCGTCCACACACTCTTGTGTCTGTAAAAACCACAAACCCTGTCCCAAAAGATAAAATCTTTGATGTCATGAAAGAGATCGATAAACTTTCAGTGAGCGCGCCAGTAAGAATTGGTCAAGTGGTAAAAACTAAAGTTTTAGGTCTTGAAAGCGACATTGTTATTACAAAAAATATCGATTAGTCATAATTTATTAAAATTATCTAGCAGTTTTCTATCTTTTTGGTGTCTAATAAATGAGAGGACACAATTATGAAAACTACAAAATATATCGTTAGCGTCTTATCTTTATTGCTGTTGGTCGGTTGTTCAAACAACGCCAATTCAGTTTCTTCAGTTTCTTCACTCTCTTCTCAAAGCAGTGTGACTTCAGCGTCAACAAGTGAAGAGAAAGTTGAACCAAAAGATATTGATCTCTACAAAGAGTTTTGTAAAGAAACTTTTTCCGTTAACCCAAACTACTCGTTTGATTTTACGCTTGGAGAATTCGCTAATGTCTCTTTCAAAGTGAATAAACGCGAAGGTGAACAGCTTTACGATGTTTCTAAAAATGGTGAAGTCATTCTTTCCTCAATTTATTCGCCAACACTTTGTGCCTCTGATATCAATAAAGATGGCTATCGTGAACTCGTGGCTAAAGGAGAAACTGGTAATGCTTCTTTGATTATCTACGATATTCATAATGCCCAAACGATGTATAAAAAAGACCTCTACAAAGAGGAAATTCCTGGATTAAACAATATCGTATCTCAATATTTGTATTACACATACATCCCAAAGATTTTTAACAATAAACTTTGTATTGCGGTTAGCGATGGTATGGCTTCTAACAGAATCTATGATTATTTATACGTTAACTACGTCGCTGATAAGGGTGTTAGCCTAGAATATCAAAATATGTATGATATCGCTAAATTCGAATTAATCGGTTTCAAAGGTGAAGCTAACGCTAGTGGCCTTTATACCGAAACAGGCATGATGTATTTTTTAAGAAATGGTGTTAGTGAAGAAGCAACATTCCGCATCATTAGAAAAGAAAATCCTGATTTAAACAGAGTTTTAGTGGGTTTAGGCAATACCGCTAATGTTTTTCCAGCACAAGGAATTTGTGCTTTTATCGATAACGAAATAGTTGCTGGAGATAGCATCCAATTAGTCCCTCCGTCATCAGAAGATGGCTTTGGTGAGCACACTTTAAAAGTTAAACTTAACGGCGAAATTAATAAAAAAGGCACAGTCAAATTAGTGTACTGTGGCTTCAGTATTTCCTTTAATTACACAATCGTATCATAGCCTAATCATTTGCTAATTTTTAGCAAAGTAGTCATTTTGTAAACTGCATATATCTTTTAATATTAAAAACTTAAAGGTATAATATCTTTAAGTTGAAACATACTAATGAAAGGAGAACACTGTGGAAGACATTATTAAGGTGTCCGCTTTAGGCGGGCTTGATGAAAATGGCCGTGACTGTTACGTTGTTGAAATCAATAACGATATTTTTGTTATAGATGCTGGTCTCGCTTTACCTGATAAAACTATCCCAGGGGTTGACTACCTTTTAGCTAATGCTCAATACCTTATTAATAATAAAGAGAGAATTAGATGCTACATCATGACTCATGCTCATGATGAAAACATGGGTGCTCTCAAATATTTCTATGATGACGCTCCAGCGCCAATCATTTGTACACGCTTCACCAAACACGTGATTGAAACTCAATTTAATTTCAATACACTGAGAATTCCTCTAGAATTCAAAGTCATTCCACCAACAAGCACAGTGGAAATTGCCGGAAGAACATTACATTTCTTCCAAACATCCCATAACGCTGCTTTCTCGTTTGGTGTGGCTATCGAAACAACTAAAGGTAACATTGTTTATACAAGCGATTTTATCGTTGACTACAGCGTTAAAATTCCAGCTTACATTTTCAACCTCAAAGCTTTATCTTTATCGACTGCTTCTGGCAAAACTTCTTCCGTATTTCTGAAATCGTTGATCTTTGTATCGAAAATAACAAAAAGTTATTCTTCTATAACGACTTTACAAGACGCATTATGAAGATGCTCATGGAATTCAATCCAAACAGAATTCCTCCAAGTTTAATCGTTAATAAGGAAGACTTACTAAGAGTAAGAGAACAAGAATTAGTCATTCTCATGCTCGGTCAAGGCGATGAATTATATCAAGAATTAATTAAAATCGCTGATGGCACTAACGAAGATAAGAGAGTGCGTTTAAATAAACGCGATATCTTCATTAATGCAGCTTTACCAACCCCAACATTAGAAACAATTGCCACCCGTAGTATTGACTACTTATATCGTACTGGTGCGGAAGTTGTGTGGATTAAAAAGAATCAAATCACCGCCATGCACGCTAGACAAGATGACCTCAAATTCTTCTTATCTGTTTTAAAACCAAGATACTATTTACCAGTTCGTGGCAACTACGTTAACTTAATGGCCAACGCTAAACTAGCGTTATCTATGGGTATTGGCTTAAATCACACTAATGTGTTTATCTTAGACAATGGCATGCAGTTATGCTTTAACGAATTAGGTAGACCATCAATTCTTCCTAATAACCCAGCTATTATGCCAACTCACCCAATCTTGGTTGATGGTAGTGGCGTCTCAACAAGCGTTAGTGAAAACATTGTTAATGACCGTCGTCAATTAGCCGTTGATGGTGTGGTGGTCATTGCTGTCACAATTTCTGAAAAAGAAAATAGAATTATCGCTGGTCCAGACTGTCAAATGAGAGGCTTCGTTTATGTTAAAGAAGCTGAACCATTATTAAAATCGATTGCTAATATCTTCATTGATGAAGTGACAACAGCCTTGTCAGTTAACAATCATAATTACGAAGATATTAAGGCCAATGCTCAAGAAAGAATACGCCGCTTCATCAAGCGTGAGAACGGGCGTGAGCCAATGATTATTCCAATCATCGTTACTAAGTAGAAAAAGCACAAAAATAATTGTGCTTTTCTTTTCGATTTTTCTTCACTTGCGGGTACGCATATACTTATAATATAGGTATGAAAGAAAAGAAACCATTTGTTGCAAACAAAAATCACTTTTTCATCTTCATAGGGTTGTTCTTATGTTTATTTGCTTTAATCCTATGTTTGAACACTAGTATCGGTGCTCACTATGTGTCCACTCCGTTTGTTTTTGCCTTTGGTTCTTTAGCTTATGCTGTTTATATTTTGATTATTTTGCTCGGTCTTAGAATGATATTTGCTAAGAAGTTCATCAAGATTAAAATCGGTGTTTACTTCTTTGGCACAATATTTGTTCTTACGGCTGGCTTTATGCTTTATGCCCATTTCATTTCTCTTAACTATTTAGGCGATGGAAAATTCTTAGCCTTTGCGACGAACAATGAAATGAAAACTGTTAATTTCGCTGATGCATATGACACAGTCTTTGCTCAATTTAAAGAAGGCTACAACGAACTTAAGACATTAAGCCCTGTTTCTTATGCTTTTGGTTCAGGTATTATTGGCTACTTCCTAGTAGGCTTATTTAACAATATATTCGGTGTCTCCTTTGGAGCCCTTATTGTGGCCATTATCTTCGCAGTGTTAGGTATTCTTTTATACTTCCTCCCATTAATCCTCCGTTCCATCGGTAAAGAGAAAGAAAAAGATAATAAAACCCAACCAAAAGAGGAAAGTGAAACTGTTTCCGATATTTCCCCTAATAAGGCGCAACCTCAGAAGGTCAGAAATATTGATGTCATCAAGGAAGCTTCTAAGATTGATCCAGATAACTATGAAAGTGAAATTATGGGTTTACCAAGAAGAAATCCCGCTATTTCCACACCAACATTCGTGGAACAAGATAGTGCGGCCAATAATTTTTCCATTAGTGAAAATGGTTCCTTTAAACCTGCTAGGTTCGTCACTGAAAGTAATAAAAACGGACAACAAGAAATCCCTGCTCCAACTCCATTAGTGGCACAACCTTCTTTAGAAGAAGCTACCAAGAGTGAACAATTAGAGCTCGATTTTGATGCTGTTCCAGAACTTAACCAAGAA